>NZ_JANQDB010000005.1:0-126819 GCF_024723675.1 Campylobacter sp. 1569 | reverse complement strand
AATTGGTTTATTTTTAGATTATTTATTTGTGACACTATTTTTAAATTTTTCTTATTTTTCTTTATGGCTCTTAGTTATTTATAGTTTTTTGTTTTTTATGGGTTTTAATGATTGAACTTTTGGTTTTTTGGATGGTTTTGTGGTTGGATGGTTTTATTTATGTTTTTATTTCTATATCTTTAGTAATTTATTTGGCTTGACTGTTTTAATTTTTTTGCTTTTAAAATATTTATAGTAAATTTGGGTTTTATATGTTTCTTTAATTGTTTTTGGTTGGTTGTGGCTATATTTAAGATATGTATGATTGTAGTGTTGAAATAGTATAAATTGTAATTATTCAACTATTTCTTTCTTAATCCTTTAAAGTAAATTTAGTAAAATATAAAATATTCTTTATAAAGGTTAAAAATGCACTTTACTTTGCTAAATGAAAAAGATTTTTTCAACCCCTACTACCGCAAAAAGCAAATTACACAAAATGAATTTGACACTTTTAGCAAGGCTTTAACGCAGTATCTAGAAAGGCTTGAAAGCTCACAAAGTGAAAATGAAGATTATCTTGTAGCTAACACACTTAGTCCATTTTTAACCACTCTAAATTTCAAAACCCACATCAAAACCAAGCAAAAAGGCAAAAGCGAGATCGACTTAGCCATTGCTAAAGATGAGCTTAGCAAAGACTTAGAAGTTCTCATCGAAGCTAAAAAGCCCAACTCAAAAGAATTCATCACCCATACAAAGCCAAATTCCAAAGCCTTGCATGAAGCCATTTTGTATTATTTTAGAAACAGAGAGCATAGCTTTAGTTTGAAATTTATCATCATCACAGACTTTTATAAATTCTACATTTTCAAAGCTAGTGAATTTGAAGAGCTTTTTTATAAAAACACAAGCTTTAAAAAGCTTTTTGAAGAATTTCAAAGCCCAAATTCACTTTTTAAAGGCAACGCTGATGAATTTTACAAAGAAGCAAGCAAACTTATAGAAAATTCCAAAGAAAGCTTAAAAGGCTTTTTTATCGATTTAGCCTTTTTAAAAGACAAACAAAAGTCAAATTTCAAAAATCTAGCAAGCATTTTTAAAACCTTTCATAGAGACTTTTTGCTAAATGAATTTAGCCCAAATGACGCAAACTCACTAAACAACGCATTCTATAAAGAGCTTTTATACATCCTAGGTTTAAGCGAGAGCAAACAGCTTTCTAAATTCATCATCACACAAAGTGAGCAAAGCAAACAAGCCCAAGGCACGCTTTATCATCTCATAGCGAGCAAGCTTCCAAAGCATGACTTTGAAGAGGTGTTAAAATTCATCATACTTTGGCTAAACCGCATTTTATTTTTAAAGCTTATTGAGTCTAATTTAGTTAGATTTAATGATGATAAAACCCTTAAATTTCTAAACTATGAAAAAATTCCAAATTTTACTACCCTTTCACATCTTTTCTTTGATATCTTAGCTAAAGAAAAGCACACAAGGACGCAGAGTAAATTTAGCTATTTGCCTTATTTAAATTCATCACTTTTTGAAAAACAAGCCATCGAAAAAACCACACTAGAAATCGCTACTTTGGAAAATGACGCCTTGCTAGAGTATCACCCACACACGCAGTTAAAAGATGACAAAGGCAAAAGCAAAAAAGGCAAAGTAGGTTTACTTGAGTATTTGTTTGAGTTTTTAGACAGCTTTGATTTTGGAGCAGATGAGCAAAGCGAAGAACTCATCAAACAAAAAGAACTCATCAACTCAAGCGTTTTAGGAAATGTCTTTGAAAAACTAAATGGCTACAAAGAAGGTAGTTTTTATACCCCAAGTTTTATCACTTCATACATGTGTAAAGCAAGCATAGAAAAAGTCGTGCTAGATAAGTTTAACCATACTTTTAAGCTAAATGCCACCAAACTAAACGAGCTAAGAACCCAGCTACGCCAAGAAAAAATCCCTCAAGAACAAAAACTAGCCTTGCTAAATTCCATACGTATTTGCGATCCTGCGGTGGGAAGTGGGCATTTTTTAGTTTCAGCTTTAAATGCCATGCTTATGGTGCATTATGAGCTTGGTTTGTTTGAAGAGGACTTTTACCTAAGCGTGCAAAATGATGAAATTTTAGCACAAAACCACAAAGGCCAGTTTTTAGAGTATAAACGCCCTGATTTTGACAAAGACAAAACCCCACCTTTGTCAAAAAGAACTTTTTGAGCGTAAAAAAGACATCATAGAAAACAACCTTTTTGGAGTAGATATCAACCCAAACTCATGTGAGATCACTAAACTAAGGCTTTGGATAGAGCTTTTAAAACACAGCTTTTATGAAAGCTTTAATGATACAAACTATCATGATCTTAAAACTCTACCAAATATCGATATCAACATAAAATATGGGAATTCATTAATATCAAGATTTAAATTTAATGATAAATTTGTAAATAGCAATATAAAACATCAGGTAGAAAAATATAAAGCTTTTGTGAAAGATTATAAAAATCCAAGTCGAGCGCTTTATCACAGAAGTAAAGAAGAGCTTCATGCTAAAATAAAAGATATTAAATCAACTTTTATTTTAGAGTTGAAAAATCCTAAAGAAACAAAAAAACTTCAAAAAGCTATTGATGAGCATATATATAATTTTGGAAATTTTATGCTTGATGATGAAATTTTACTTGAGGGGTTGTATGGAGTAAGCAAAGATGGTATTTTATTTGAAAAAGAACTTTCTTTAGATGGTGAGAAAAAAGCTATAGAGTCATTTTATAAGCTTAAAGCTATAAAAGCTAAAATTGACCATGAGTTAAGTGGTAAAGAATTTGAAAATAGTTTTGAATGGCGTTTTGAATTTCCTGAAATTTTAGATGATTTTGGGAATTTTCAAGGGTTTGATCTCATCATCGGTAACCCACCTTACATCAGACAAGAAGACATCAAAGAACTAAAGCCAAATTTAGCCAAAAACTATAAAGTATATAAAGGCACAAGCGACATTTATACTTACTTTTATGAGCTTGGGTTTAATGTGCTAAAGCAAAATGGTGTTTTGTCTTTCATCACTTCAAACAAATACACAAGAGCAGGTTATGGAGAAGCTTTAAGAGAGTTTTTACTCAAAAATACCACACTTTTAGAATACATTGATCTAAATGGTATAAAAGTCTTTGATAGTGCCACGGTAGATACTTCCATACTAAGCTTTGAAAAAGCAAAAACTAAAGATAGTAGCTTTAAGTACCTAGCCCCAAACACCGAGCTTTTAAAAGAAAATGACTTTAATATAGAAAGCATTTTAAATTTTAACAAAATCGCACAAAATTCCTTAAGCAAAGAAAGCTTTACTTTTAACGATGAAAGCACAAACGCACTAAAAGCAAAGATAGAAAAGCACGGCACTCCGCTTAAAGACTGGCATGGACTTAAATAAACTATGGTATAAAAACGGGCTACAATGAAGCCTTTATCATCACTACTGAAAAAAGAGATGAAATTCTAGCTAAATGCAAAGATGAAGCCGAAAAAGAACGCACCGCCAAACTCATACGCAAAATGCTACGCGGTAGAGATATAAAAAGATATAGTTATGAGTGGGCGAATTTGTGGATTATAGTTTTTGAATTTGGAAGTTATAAAATTTTAGAAAAAGAATATCCTGCTATATATAATCATTTAAAACAATATAAGAAAAAACTTCAAGCTAGAGGACAATGCACTAATAAGCCTATAACAGATCAAAAACCATATTTAGGACAACATCATTGGCTTGAGTTAGATAACAATCCAAATAAAGATTATTTATCGCAGTTTGAAAAGGAAAAAATAATATATAGTGAAATTGTGAGAAGTCCGCAATTTTATTTAGATACAAAGTTAAATTTTTACGCAGAAGCAACAAGTTTTATTTTAACAGGGGAAAATCTAAAATATCTCATTGCTTTTTTAAACAACGATTTTGTGGCTTTTATGTTTAAAATGTTTTATGCTGGTGGAAACTTAGGTGAAAATGGGTTTAGATATAAAAAGGCATTTTTAGAAAGACTTCCTATACCAAAAATAAATTCTAAAAATGAAAAACTAGCAAACGAGCTTATAAGCTTAGTCAATGAGATTTTAGTTTTAAAAGAACAAGACAAAAACGCAAACACCAAAACCCAAGAAGATAAAATAAACTCTATCGTTTATAAACTTTACAACCTAAACGAAGAAGAAATAAAAATCATTGAAAACAAGGAGTGAAGATGAAATTTGTAGAATGTAATTTATTGGTAAATGAGCAAACGGTTAATAATTTTAATATTTTTCACAATATTTGCGAGGATCAATTTTCACATGATAATACAGAGTATATTATTAATTGTGAAATTATTAATCAAAATATTTTTTGGATATATGCTAGATTTGGAAAAATAAATCCGTATTCTAATGAAATTTTTGATATAGAAACTAAAAAATCTGGAAAAAATCCAAAACAAAAGAAACAGGTAGAATTAAACAAGCAACTTTTTTTGCATTTATGATTTACGCAGTCTTGTTTTATATATGTCAGATTTTCGCAAACAAAATTTTTTATCTTTTTATTTAAAAGAAAAATTCGGACAAAATTTTTTAATAAAAAAATATTTTATTAAGCCTGAAGAATTTATAGAAACTATTACTTCTATTGAAAAAATTTCTTTTACATTTAAGAAGAATGTTTTCACATCAGATATTTTTAGTATGGTAGAAGATGAATTAGGGTATGGAGCAACAGAATGTTTTTCATTAGAAACAAAAATAAGTAAAGAAAGTGTCTTTGATAGTGTTAGGAGTTTAAAATTTTTATTAAAAGCACAAAAAATGAAAGACAATCATCAAATAGAAAAAATGAAATGTATTGGCAAAAATGATGATGGTGTGGAAAGTATTTTTAATCTTGATAGTTATTTAAAAAAAATTGAGTTTAATTTAGAACTAGATGATAATGGAATTTACGATGTGCAAAAAGTGAAAAATATGGTTTTAAGAAAAATTAATTTTAATCAAGGATAAAGTTATGTTAGGTAATATTTACGATGAAGATAAAACAAAAATATCTATTTCTTTTATTTTGATTATTGTTTTGGTTTTTATAAGTATTTTTTATTTAAATTTTGAATATAGTAAAATAGAAAAACTTATAGAAAATTTTATTAGTAACGCAATTACTTTTGTTTCAATATGTTTTGGTTTTTATTTAACCGCTCTTTCAATTCTTTTTTCATCAAAATATATTAAATTATTAAACAATGAAGATCCAAAGAAGAAAACGCAAAAACAAATTCATACTTTAAAAGAGTATTTTAGATTGGCTATATATTGTGCTTTAATTACTATTATTTTTTGTTTTTTAGTTTTAATAGTATTGAAGTTGAAAAACGAAATTATAGTTTCTATCCTTTTTTCTGTATTTTTAGGATTTTTTATTGAAAATTTCATTTTCATTTTTTTATTACTTAAAGTTTTTTTGAATGCACTTATCATTCAAGCAATAAAATAAATAAATTATATTTTAATTATTATATGAAAGTATTTATATTTATTTTTAAAAAAAGAATAAATTTGTTATGGATAAATGTTGTATGCCGTATGGTTTAGATGTATCTTCTAGAATATTTCAATTCGCTGATTAAAAAGTGTTATAAAAATTTAAGTAACAAAAAAGTGGATGATATAAATAACTCTTACATTAAATAAAATATTTTAATTTTATACGCAGAAAAACTCCATAGTGCCAAGCTAAATCAAAAGGCTTATTAAAGCCTTTTTTTGTTTTTTGGTTTTTAAATTTTGCTCATTTTTAGCTTATGGTATAATGAAAATTATCCAAAAAAGGAGTGCCATGCTAAAGACAAGTTTTAAAAAATCAGTTTTTATCCCAAGCATTAGTATCATAATTATCTTAAGTCTTAGTTGTATTTTCTTACCTAAGCTTACAAATGATTTTATCAATCATATCAAAAGTGGAATTTTTGCAAATTTTTCATGGTTTTATATACTAAGTGTGAGTTTTTTTGTGTGTTTTATGCTAGCACTTGCTCTTTCAAAATTTGGTGATATCAAACTTGGCGATGATGATGAAAAACCTTATTTTAAATTCACTTCATGGCTTGCTATGCTTTTTGCTACGGGTATGGGTGTGGGGCTTATGTATTTTGGTGTGGCTGAACCTCTCATACATAAAAAAGCCTTGCAAACAAGCGATGAAGAAGCTATGTTGCATACTATCTTTCACTGGGGAATTCACCCATGGGCTATTTATGGGGTGTGTGCTTTGGCTATGGCGTATTTTGGTTTTAGATATAAAATGCCTCTTAGTTTGCGTAGTGCTTTTTACCCTTTGCTTAAAGACAAAATTTATGGTTTTTGGGGAAATTTAGTTGATATGCTAGCTTTAATTGTCACGGTTTTTGGCATTAGCACCACACTTGGTTATAGTGCTTCTCAGCTTAATGCTGGCTTTTTAAATTTAGGCATTTTAAACGAACAAAGCTTTTTAGAACAAAGCGTGATTATAATCATCATCATTTCTTTAGCTACGCTTTCATCGATTAGTGGTTTGACAAAGGGCTTAAAAATTTTAAGCGAGGCAAACTTGGTTTTTGCAGTGTGTTTAATGCTTTTTGTGCTTTTTTCAACCAACACCATTCAAATCCTTTCGCAATTTAGCTCTAATATTGGCAATTATTTGCAAAATTTAATTTCTTTGAGCTTTAAGACTTATTATTATGAAAAAGAGCATATAGAGTGGTTTAATAACTGGACTATTTATTATTGGGCTTGGTGGCTTAGTTGGGCGCCTTTTGTGGGCTTTTTCATCGCTAAAATTTCTCGTGGTAGAACGATAAGGGAATTTATCTTTGGTGTGCTTGTAGTGCCTACTAGTTTTAATATACTTTGGTTTAGCATTTTTGGTAATAGTGCTTTAAATTTCAATGATATCTTAAGTCCTTTTACTTCAGCACCTGAAAGCTTGCTTTTTTATTTTTTACAAAATTTTTCTTTTTCTTATTTTAGTTCTTTGCTTGCACTTTTGGTTTTAGCTTTGTTTTTCATCACTTCGGCAGATAGCGGGATATTTGTGTTAAATTCTTTAAGCAGTGCTGGCACTCATGAGCCATATAAATGGCAAAATATCCTTTGGGGTTTTGTACTCGCGCTTTTAGCTACTTCTTTGCTGTATTCAGGTGGTTTGGGAGCGATTTTAAGTATCACTATGATAGTGGCTTTGCCTTTTGCCTTTTTGCTTTGTTTGATGTGTTTTTCACTGCTTAAAGGTTTAATCGTAGATGTAAATTACTCTTTAACTAAGCTTAGTCAAAGTAGTGTGTATTTTTCAGGGGAATTTTGGCAAGAAAGACTAGCTAGAATTTTAAAACAAAGTAAAGAACAAGACATACAAAATTTCTTAAACACCAAAGTAAAAAATGCTATGGAATCACTCAGTCAAAGTCTAAAAAATTACGGCTTAAAAACACAAATTGTTCAAGAAAAATCAAGCATAAGTTTGATTATAAAAAAAGAATTTGCAAAAGATTTTATCTATGGAGTGCAAGTAGTAAAAAAACAAGCAAGCCAAAGCATAATCGATGATAAATTTATGCCAACTTATTCTAAAGAATTTATTTTTGAGCCACAGACTTTCTTTGCTGATTCGCGTAATGGTTATAATATAGAGTATTTAAATGAACAAGAAATCATCGTAGATATACTAAAGCAGTATGAGAGGTATTTGCAACTTTTATTTGATGATAAAAATGAAATTTTTACTAAAGCTTATGATTAAAAATACTATAATTAAAATTTATTTCAAAAGAAAGGAAAATTATGTTGCGATTTTTTTTAATGCTTTTTTGTGCTTTAAATCTTTTTGCTGCTACGCCAAAAGATACGATTGTTATAGCAGTGGAGAATGAACCAGAGCGTATTAATCCGCTTTTTAGTGAAGATCACGATGTGGCGATTGCTCTTGTGTTTTCAGGGCTTACACGCTTTGATGAGAATATGAGCTTAGCACCTGATCTTGCTAGTTCTTGGAAAGTTAGTAAAGATGGGCTTGTTTATGAATTTACTTTAAGAGATGATGTGTTGTGGCATGATGGGGTTAAATTTAGCGCTAAAGATGTAGAATTTAGTATAAATGCTTTAAAAGATGAGAAGTTAAACTCACCTTCAAAAGTAAATTTTGATGCAGTTAAAGAAGTAAAAATCATCGATGATTATCATTTGTCTATCACACTTTCAAAGCCTTTTCCTGCATTTTTAGACGCTTTGAGTGTAGGGATTTTACCAAAACACTTACTTGAAAAAGAAAATTTAAACACCACTAAATTTAATCAAATGCCTATAGGAACAGGACCATATAAGCTAAAGCAATGGAAACAAGGTCAATACATGATCTTAGAAGCAAATGAAAATTATCATTTAGCTAAAGTAAAAACACCAAAACTCATACTAAAACACATTAAAGATCCAAGTATTAGTGCTATTGAGCTTAAAAATGGTTCTATTGATGTGGCTTTGGTTGATTTTGCTCTAGCTTCAAATTTTGAAAATGATAAAAACTTTAAAATGCTTATAGAACCTTCGGCTGATTACCGTGCTTTGATGTTTAATCTAAATCATGAGTTTTTAAAAGATCAAAATGTGCGTTTAGCGCTAAATTATGCTATTGATAAACAAGCTATTATAAATTCACTTTTGCATTCTTTTGGAAAGGTAGCAAATCATCCTTTAGAAAAATCATGGGCAAATCCTAAAGAATTTGCAAGCTATGCTTATGATGTAAAAAAAGCAAATGAGCTTTTAGCAAAAGCAGGCTTTGTGAAAAACAAAAATGGCATTTTAGAAAAAAATGGCAAAGAATTTAGCTTTGAAATGTATGCTATGAGCGAAGATCCGCTAAGAGTGGCTTTGGTAAATATCTTACAAAGTGAGTTTTTAAAGCTTGGCATAAAAGCAAAAGCAGTAGCTAAGCCAAGTGGAAGTTTTGATTATACGAAAATTGATAGTTTTTTAGTGGGTTGGGGTAGTCCTTATGATCCTGATTTTCATACCTTTAGAGTTTTTGCAAGCTCTCAAGATAGTGCTTTAAACTCAAGTGGATGGAATTTTGGTCATTATCAAAATGCTAAAGTTGATGAGGCTTTGACAAAGGCTAGAAATTCACTTGATGTAAATGAAAGAAAAAAACACTATAAAGAATTTATTGATGCTTTATATAAAGATCCTGCGTTTTTATTTATAGCTTATATTGATTATCCTTTAGTTTTTGCTAAAAATATCCAAGGTATAAAACCTCACATTTTAGGTCATCATGGAGTAGGTTTTACTTGGAATGCTTATGAGTGGAGCAAAAATTAGTGTTAAAACTCATTTTTAAACGCCTTTTATGGGCGTTTTTCTTGATGATTTTTGCAAGTTTTTTATGTTTTGTGATGATTTATCATGCTAAAGGAAGTGTGGTTTTTGCTAGTGTGCCTCAAGGAACTAGCCTTAAAATAAAAGAAGAAATCGAGCGTAATTTAAATTTAGACAAACCCTTATTAGAGCAGTATGAAAATTGGCTTTTTAATGCCATGAAAGGTGACTTTTCCTACTCTTTAATCAGTGGAGAAAAAGTTAGTGAAATTTTAAAAGAAAAACTTCCCTATACGATCATACTAGGGAGTTTGGCTTTTTTGGTGCTTTTTGTGTTGTCTTTGGTTTTAGCACTTTTTTGTGTTCTTTATAAAGATAGTTTTTTGGATAAATTTATCACTTTTTCAACGATGAGCTTTTTTGCATTGCCTGCTTTTTCTTTATCACTAATGCTTATTTTGGTTTTTGCTGTATTTTTTAAGCTTTTTCCAAGTTCGGCTATTGCTGATATTGGCTTTGAAGATGATGTGTTTAATCGTTTGTGGCATTTGTTTTTACCAGTATGTGCTTTAGTGCTTTCGCATTTAGCTGTTTTTGTGCGTTTTATAAGGACAAGTTTGATTGATAGTTTAAATCAAAGCTTTATAGAAAGTGCTTTTGCAAGAGGGCTTAGCAAAACAAGAATTTATTTGCACTTTGTGTTAAAAGATGCTTTTGGTTCTATACTTGCGTATTTTGGTGCTTCTTTTGTGAGTTTTTTAATGGGAACTTATATAGTAGAAAGTGTGTTTTCTTATGAGGGTGTGGGAAATTTGGTGATTAAAAGTATATTGTTTAAAGATTATCCTGTGGTGCTAGCTGTGGTGATTTTTAGCATTTTAGTGGTGGTGCTTGTAAATTTGATCGTAGAGATAATTTGCAAGATGATTAATCCAAGGTTTGCTAATGCGTAAGTTTTGCGTGATGATTATTTTGCTAAGTTTTATTTTAGCACTTTTTGCACCTTTAATTAGCTCATATGATCCTAATTTAGTGGATTTAAGTAAGGCTAAAATAGCCCCAAATTTAAGTCATATTTTTGGCACAGATTTGCTTGGTAGAGATGTTTTTACGCGTATTTTATATGCCTTGCGTGTTTCTTTGTTTGTAGGGATAATGGCGGCATTTTTTAGCGTACTTTTTGCTTGTATTTATGTGTTTTTAACAAGATTTTTTGCCTATGCTTTTTTCGCTAGAGTGATTGATATGCTTTTAGCACTACCTTCTTTGCTTGTGATTATGTTTTTTCAAAGCTTTTTAGCAGGATCTTTGTGGAGTATGATTTTTATCATCGCTTTGGGGCATTTTGCTTTTGTGGCAAAGGTGCTTGATACCCAACTGAATAAATTTCAAAAACTTGAGTTTTATCAAAATGCTATCATTTTAGGTTCTAGCAAGATGAAAGCTTTATTTAGCGAGCTTTTGCCTGCTTGTTGGAATTTGCTTTTTGTGCTTTTTGTTTTAAATATTGCTCATGCTATTACAAGTGAAGCCACTTTGAGTTTTTTTGGTTTGGGTGTAGAGCTTTGGACTCCAAGTTTAGGAAATATGCTAAATGAAGCAAGTAAGGCTGTGTTTTTAGGGTTTTGGTGGATGATAGTTTTTCCAGTAGCCTTTATACTTATGCTTATCTTGCCTTTGCTTGCTTTGGGCAATGATTTACAAGAAGAGATTAAAGCATGATAGAAATTTCAAATCTTAACCTTAGCTTTAAAGATAAAATCTTATTAAAGGATGTAAATCTTAATTTAGAAGATGGCAAAGCTTTGGCTATCATGGGTAAAAGTGGAGCGGGAAAAAGCTTGCTTTTAAAAAGTATGATTAAGCTTTTTGATAAACATTATAAACTCAATGTACAAAAATTTCAAATAGATCAAAAAGATATTTTAAATTTAAAAGAAAAAGAACTAAATGCCTTAAGAGCTAAGGTAAATTTGCTTTTTCAAGATGTTTATGGGAGTTTTTATCCTCTTGTTGATATAGGGAGTTATTTTAATATAGTTTTAAAAACTCATACTAATTTAAGCACAAAAGAGATTAAAGAAAGGGCCTTTTACTATTTTGAGTGTTTAGGGCTTAAAAATCATGATCTTTTGTGGCATTCTTTTATGTATCAGTTAAGTGGTGGTATGGCAAGACGCATTCAAATAGCTCTAGCTTTGTTAAGCGGGGCTAAGTATTTATTGTGTGATGAGATTACAAGTTCTCTTGATAGGGCTAATGAAGAAAAAATCATCACTATTTTAAAAGAGTTAAAAACACAATTTAAAAATCTCATTTTCATCACGCATGATATAAATTTAGCTAAAGAGCTTTGTGATGAGGTAGCTATTATAGAAGATAAAACTTTGCTTTATCAAATGCCTATGAAAGAGTTTTTGAACAATCCAAAAGGTGTTTTTGCTAAAGAATTGTTAAATTATTTTGAGAATGAAAATGTTTTTAGAAGTTAAAAATTTAAGCAAATCTTATAAATTTAAAAAACACTGGTATTTAAAAGAAGAAGAAATTTTTGTTTTTAAAGATGTGAGTTTTGCTTTAAATCAAAATGAAAATTTATTGCTTTGTGGGGAAAGTGGTAGTGGCAAAAGTACTCTAGCTAAAATTCTTTGTATGCTTGAATGCGCAAATACTGGAGAAGTTTTATTTGAAAATGAAAATATATTAAATTTAGATTTTAATACTCAAAGAAAATTACGCCAAAAAATTCAATATATTTTCCAAGATCAAAAGCTAGCTTTAAATCCTTACAAAAGCACTAAAAGACTTTTACTTGATGTGTATGAAAATTTTAAACTTAAGCCCGATTTTGAAGAGCTTTTTAAGCTTTTTGATGCTTTTGAGCTTGAAAAAGATATTTTAAATTTAAAACCCTCTAAGCTAAGTGGTGGTCAAAGTCAAAGACTAGGTTTGATTAGAGCTTTGCTTTTAAAGCCAAAATTGCTTATTTTAGATGAAATCACAGCAGCGCTTGATGTAGTGACTGCTTATAAAATTTTAAACTACTTGCACGCTTTTCAAAAAACACACGATATTACCTATATATTCATTTCTCATCAAGAAAAAATCTTACAAGATATATGCCATAAAAAAGTGTTTTTGCAATAAAGATAAAAATTGTTTCATTTTGAAATATCATAAAATTTATTTTTTTGATAATAAGTTTTTATATAGCTAAGTTAAAGTAAAATAAATTTTAATTATGCTTGAATAAAAGGTTTATTATGACGCACGCAACTATAGAGCATCAATACTTTGGCATCTTTGCAATGCTTGTTATTGCAAGTGTTATATTTTTTACTTTGGTGTATATTTCTTCTAAAATAGGCTCCAAACTCGCCTCTTGCAATAGAAAAAAACTCGGACTTGGAATTTATGAATGTGGGCCTATGGCTTCTAAGCAAGCAAATAAAATCAATTCTCAATTTTTTGTTTTTGCTTTGATTTTTATTTTGCTTGATATTGAAGTGGTGTTTTTATTTCCATGGGCGGTGATTTTTAAAGATTTAACCGCAGAGCTTTCAAAATACGGCTTATCTTTATTTGCCTTAGTGGAAGTGTTTGTTTTTATTTTATTGCTTGCAATAGGTTTTTTATACGCTTATAAAAAAGGAGCATTCGCATGGCAGAGTATCAAAAAATGAGCAATGCGCCAGTTGTTTTAACTACGGTTGATAAGTTAGTGCAATGGGGTAGGAGTAATTCTTTATGGGCGCTATCTTATGGGCTTGCTTGTTGTGCTATTGAAATGATGGCAGCAGGTGGTGCAAGATATGATTTTGATAGATTTGGAACGATTTTTAGAGCAAGTCCAAGACAATCTGAGGTAATGATTATAGCGGGTACTTTAAGCAAAAAACACGCTGAATTTACAAGAAGACTTTATGATCAAATGCCTGATCCTAAATGGGTTATTTCTATGGGTTCTTGTGCAAATACCGGTGGTATGTTTAATACTTATTCTACTGTTCAAGGGGTAGATAGAATCATTCCTGTTGATATTTATGTGCCAGGTTGTGCTCCGCGTCCTGAAACTTTTCAATTTGCTTTGATGATTTTGCAAAAAAGAATTCGTAAAGAAAAAGCAAGCAGAAAAATAGCTCCAAAAAGGCTTATATGATGAGAAAATATAGCGATAAGAAAAATGCTCAGCTAAAAAATTATTATGAAGATAGATTTTACCATGCACCTGCAACTAAAAAACTAAGCATAGAAAGTAGTGCTTTTGAGAGTGATCATCAAATTTTAAGCCAAGAATTTGAGTTAAAAAATTCTTTTATAGAGCTTGATTTTTGGGTGATTGAGATAAACAAAGATGATAATGTTGCTATTCTTGATAAGCTTAAAAATTTAGGTTATAGTTGTTTTACTGATGCAAGTGCGATTGATTTTGTCGCTCAAAAACAAGGTTTTGAAGTATATTATCAGCTTTTAAATATGGAGAAAAATTTAAGAGTGAGAGTAAAGACTTTCGTTGGTTTAAAAGAAAGGCTTCAAAGTGTTATGAGCGTTTTTAAGGGTGCTAATTGGTGTGAGAGAGAAATGTATGATATGTTTGGAATTTTCATCATCAATCATCCGAATTTAAAAAGACTTTTAATGCCTGATGATTGGTATGGACATCCTTTTTTAAAAAGTTATCCTTTGCATGGTGATGAATTTGCTAAATGGTATGAGATAGATAAAATTTTTGGAAAAGAATACCGCGAGGTTGTAGGTGAGGAAAATAGAGATCCAGGTTTTGTAGATGAAAAAGACACGCTAAACTTTAGCAGAATTTATCATGAGGTTGGTAAAGGTGAAGCTCCAAGAGAGGAAAAATATCTACAAGAGTATCAAGAAGAAGGTGGCGTGCCTTTTGTGAAAAAAGCCAAAAGAACGCAAGTAAAAATTTTAGATAAGAGAAGATAAAATGCAAATTTCTACTAAATTAAAACCTTATTATGAAAATATAAGCTTTGAGCGTGAAGATGGTACTATGATAGTAAATCTTGGTCCCCAGCATCCAAGTGCTCATGGAAATTTACGCCTTATTTTAGAACTTGATGGAGAAGAAATCACCAAGGCTGCTCCTTGTATAGGCTATATGCATCGTGGTATGGAAAAAATGGCTGAAAATATGATTTATCAAGAGTTTATTCCAACTACTGATAGAATGGATTATATCGCAGCTAGTGCAAATAATTATGCCTATGTAGCTGCTGTAGAAAAACTTTGTGGTTTAGAAATTCCACGCAGAGCAAGTGTGATAAGGATGATTTTACTTGAGTTAAACCGCATTGCTTCGCATTTGTTATGGCTTGCTACACATGCTCTTGATATTGGTGCGATGACAGTATTTTTATACTGCTTTAGAGAGCGTGAATATGTGCTTGATCTAATAGAAAAATATTGCGGGGCAAGACTTACACATTCATCTATGAGAATAGGCGGGGTAATGCTTGATTTACCTGAAGGTTTTTTAGATGAACTTTTAGCATTTTGCAATAAATTTCCAAATGATATAAAAGATTATGAAGCCTTGCTTGATGATAATAGAATTTGGCGTGCAAGAACTGAAAATGTAGGAGTGGTAAGTAAAGAACAAGCGCTAAGTTGGGGTTGTAGTGGGGTTATGCTAAGAGGTAGTGGTATTGCTTATGATGTTAGAAAAGAAGAACCTTATTTGCTTTATGATGAGGTAGATTTTGGCGTGCCTGTGGCTAAAATGGGCGATTCTTATGCAAGATATAAAGTTTATATGCAAGAATTTAGAGAAAGTTTGAAAATTTTAGTTCAATGTGCTAAGCTTTATCAAGATACTCCACCTGAAATTTTATGCAATCATCCTGAGTATGTAAGTGCTTCAAAAGAGCAAATCATGACACAAAATTATTCGCTTATGCAACATTTTGTCCTAGTAACCCAAGGCTTAAAACCACCAAAAGGCGAGGTGTATGTGCCAACTGAAAGTCCAAAAGGCGAACTTGGATTTTTTATCCACTCAGATGGTAACGGTAGGCCATATAGATTAAGAGCTAGAACCCCAAGCTTTTTTCATTGTGCATTTTTAGAAGAAATGCTTGTAGGATCATATTTGGCTGATGCAGTGGCGATTTTAGGAAGTATTAATATAGTTTTAGGTGAGATAGACCGATGAGACGCGTGGATTTAAGAAAAAGTCAAGATTTATTTAAGGATTTAGAACAAATCATTCAAAATGCTTATATGGGTGAAGTTTTAGTGGTTTTGTTTGAAATAGGAGATTTTTCTAATGTAGAAAAAAGCTTTGCTTTCATAAAAGAGCAAAATTGCGAACTTTTAAATTCTTTAAAATTTAATCAAGTAGATTGGACTATAGTTTTTAAAAAGGTAGGACAATGAAATTAGCAAAATATCAAGAAGGCTTAAATGCTTTGTGTTTTGTGGATTTACTTTCTTTGAAAAATCCTTCACTTTGCGCTAAGCTTAGCAAAAGTAAAAATTATAATATTTCCTGTTTAGAAGATAAAAATTTAAAAGCAAGTTTTTATAAATGTGAGATTGCAAGTGTGCCTTTCGTGCTTGCATTACTTTGTAAGATGAGT
This sequence comes from Campylobacter sp. 1569, assembly GCF_024723675.1. Lineage (NCBI taxonomy): Bacteria > Pseudomonadati > Campylobacterota > Epsilonproteobacteria > Campylobacterales > Campylobacteraceae > Campylobacter > Campylobacter sp. 1569. The sequence goes on along the minus strand of NZ_JANQDB010000005.1, from coordinate 110,854 downwards.
TTGGATGCTGAATTTAACGAATTTGATGAGGGGTATTTAAGTGCTGAATCTTGCTTTGGTGAAGAAGAGGCTTTAGAGATTTTGGAGTTTTTAAAAGAAGCAAAATGTATTATTTTTGATGAAAATTTATATCAACATAAAGATTTTGAAAATATTAAGTATTTTTTAGAAAAACTTTGTCATAAATTTAATCTTTTGCTAATTTGCTCTAATGAAAATGAAGAAAATTTATCAATACAAAATTCTTTTAGTGAGCTTTTAGAACTTGATAATTTTGATGGAACTATTATCATGCAAGCGCCTTTAGAGGACAAAAATTTGCATTGCTCTTCTTCTTTTGCTTTGATTGCTAAGGTTAAGGATGGGGATAAAATTAATTTAAAAATAAACACTCAAGAATTTACAACTATAGTAAAAATCAATCATGATTTGAAAGGCACGGTGGCTTTGTTTGATTATGAAAGCGCTGATTTTGCTTTTTCAAAAGCTCAAGTTAAGGTTATAAAATGAAAGTTATCATTAATGGTATAGAATGTGAGGCAAATGAGGGTGAGTATATCTTAAATGTCGCAAGAAAAAATGATATTTTCATTCCCGCAATTTGTTATTTAAATGGTTGTTCTCCAACACTTGCTTGTCGTATGTGTATGGTAGAAGCTGATGGTAAAAAGGTTTATTCTTGTAATACTAAAGTTAAAGAAGGTATGGTAGTAGAGAGTGATTTGCAAAATTTATGGGATGAGCGCAATGCTATTATGCAAGCATATTGTATCAACCACCCTTTACAATGTGGGGTATGTGATAAATCCGGTGAGTGTGAGCTTCAAAACTTTACACACAAAGCAAGAGTAAATGTGCAAAATTATTGGATTAAAGATACCCATAAAGAGCATAAAAAATGGGGTGAGATTAATTATGATCCAGCTTTATGTATAGTGTGTGAAAGATGTATTACAGTTTGTAAAGATAAAATAGGAGAAAGTGCTTTAAAAACTACTCCAAGAGGGGCAAGCGCACCCGATGCAAGCTTTAAAGAAAGTATGAGTAAAGATGCATTAGCTATTTGGACTAAATTTCAAAAGAGTTTAATTGCGCCAAGTAGTGGTGATATACTTGATTGTTCTTTTTGCGGAGAATGTACAAGTGTATGCCCAACAGGAGCCTTGGTGGGTTCGGCTTTTCAATATACATCTAATGCTTGGGAGTTAAAGAAAATTCCAGCTAGTAATCCACATTCTAGTGATTGTGAGTTGATGTATTATGATATTAAACAAACTAGTATTAATAATCAAAAAGAAAAAATTTATAGAGTGAGCAATGATTTTGCTTTTGCTACGCTAAATAAAGCCGCAAGATATGGTTTTAATACCCAAAATGAAGTTCAAGGTAAAGATGAAAAAGCTTTTGAAAAATTAGTAAATATGATAAAAAATGATGAAATAAAAAATATTTTATTTAATAGTTTTATTACTAATGAAGAAGCTTTAATCTTGCAAAATTTAAGTAAAAAATTTAATCTTAATCTTATAAATCATGAAGCTAAAAAATTCCAAGATTTCCTAGCTTGTTTTTATCAAAATGCAAATGCAATGTATAATGCAAATACAGACGATATCACTCAAAGTGATTTTTTAATCATCGTAGGTTCGTTTTTACGCTATGATGCGCCAACGCTAGGATATAAAGTTAATAACGCTTTGGTAATGAATAAAGGTGCAGGGCTATATTTTCATCCTATAAAAGATAAAGGCGTGGATAAATATTCTAAAAATTTCTTGCAGATTAATCATGATATTAAAGATAATGAAAGTATTTTATTATTTATCTTGCAAAAATTTGCCAAAGAGCTTCCGCAGGATTTTAAAAACACATTAGAAAATGCATATTATCAAGATACAAAAGAAATAGAAGAAACTATTAATGAAGAAGTTACTGAAAAGATAGAAAAGCAAAATGAAAATGGCGCAACTATTATAGAAGAAGTTAAAAAACTTGTGCCTAAAAAAATTAAAAAAAGCATAGAGGTGCAAAGATCAAATTATGCGAAAAATCTTGGCATAGATGAGGATATTTTAGAAACTTTACTCGCAAAAAAGCAAAAATTTACACTTATTATAGGAAGTGATTTTTACTATGATGAGCAAAGTGTAAAGCTAGCAAAACTTTGTGCTTTGGTGCAAAAATATACTGAATTTAAAGTCTTTTTAAATCCAACTTGCACTAATACCTTAGGTGTGAGTTTAATTTGTGATTTAAGTCAAGATTTTCAAGTAGGAAAAACATTAGGTTATAACGAAAAAGGCGATTTTGCTTTTTCATATGATGGGCATTTTGATCTTGCAAGTTCTAGTTTAAATCAACAAGAAGGTAGCTTTGTAAATTATGATAAAAGATTAGTTCCTACAAATGCGGCTTTAGAATTTAAAGGTTATTTTTTAAATGATTTGGCAAATGCCTTAGGTTTTGATGAAGAATTTACGATCAACTATACTAAATTTTTACCACAAAATAAAGGCTTTAGGGTAATTGACTTTGATGAGTTAGAAAATCATTATGATAATGGTGGGGTAAATCATAGGGGTTATGAGCTCGATTTTTCCCATTTTGAGTTTGAAAAAACATTAAGCGTTCAAGAAGTTAAAGAGCAAAATGAAGGAAATTTAACCTTATATCATGCAAATAGCATTCATCAGTTTTCAAAGCTTAGTAATAGAGCTTTTAATGAGGTTGGGGCTTTATTTTTATCGTCTGATTTAATGCAAAAATTTGATTTAAACCAAGATGATAGTGTTATTTTGAAAAATGAAAAAACTCAAATTGCTATAAGTGTAAAATGTGATGAATCTTTAGAAAATGGTGCGTATTTAGGGGATTATGATAGTAAGATTGATTATAAATCTTTATTTGATAATACTCGATATGTAAAAGTTTGGCTTGAAAAAGTAGGAGCTAAAATATGAGTGATATTACTTTTTTTATTATAGAAACAATTATAAAATGCGTGCTTGTTATAGCTATTTTTGCTACTTTAGCAGGCTTGGCAACTTATCTTGAAAGAAAGGCTTTGGCATTATTTCATCGTCGTTTAGGACCTGATATGGTAGGTCCTTTTGGATTACTTCAAGTAGTTGCTGATATGATTAAACTTTTTACTAAAGAAGATATAGTGCCAACTTATGCTCAAAAAGTGGTGTTTTTAATCGCTCCATTAATTGCAGCAATTTGTGCTTTTGTGGCAATTGCAGCTATTCCTATTTTTCCTGAATTTACTTTATTTGGTAGAGTGATTCGTCCTATTATCGCTGATATTAATGTGGCCTTGCTTTTTGTTGTAGGTATGGGTGGGGTTAGTTTTTATGCGATTTTTTTAGGAGGTTTAGCAAGTAATAATAAATGGTCGCTGCTAGGCGGGGCAAGAGGACTTGTTTCTATTATCTCTTATGAGAGCGTTGCAGGACTTTCTTTGGTGTGTGTTGTAATGCTTGTTGGATCTTTGTCTTTAGTAGATATTAATAACTATCAAAGTGATGGCATACTTTCTTGGCTTATTTTTAAACAACCTTTAGCTTTTATTTTATTTGTGATAGCTATTTTTATAGAAACTAATAGAACTCCACTTTGTTTGAGTGAAAACGAAACTGAACTTGTTTCAGGTTATGGCACTGAATATAGTGGACTTAGATGGGGTATGTTTTTTATTGGTGAATACACAGCCATGATTACCGGAGCGATTATGATATCGCTTTTATTTTTGGGCGGATTTAATGATTTTTGGATTATACCAGGGGCTATTATGATGCTTTTGAAAGTGTCTTTTGTGTTCTTTTGGTATTTTTGGGCTAGAGGGGCTTTTCCGCAACTGCGTCCTGATCAAGTAATGAGAATGTGTTATTTGATTTTAATTCCTTTAGCGGTTTTAAATTTATTAATTAGTGCTTTAGTACTTGTGATATAGGAAAAACAATGAAAAAAGGTTATTTTAAAGTAGATTTTGAGCGTAAAAATCCTCAAAATGCTTATGAAAAATTCATACAAGTAATCAAGCGTTCTTTAAATACAGAGCTTTTTGTAGGTTTATTTGTTGTATTAAGAGAAATGTTTAAAAAAAACAATAGTGCAACGATTAAATATCCTATGGAAAAAGTTGCTTTAGATAATCGCTACCGTGCAGTTCATCGCTTAATGCGTTTTATTGAAAGTGAAAATGAATGTTGTATTGGTTGTGGCTTGTGTGAAAAAATTTGCATTAGTAATTGTATAAGAATGGAAACGAGTTTAAGTGAAGATGGACGCAAAAAGGTCGAAAATTATAGTATTAATTTAGGGCGTTGTATTTATTGTGGATTTTGTGCTGATGTTTGTCCTGAACTTGCCATTGTGCATGGTAAAGAATATGAAAATGCCGCAGAGCAAAGATCTTATTTTGGTCAAAAGGAAGATTTTTTAACTCCTATTGATGAGCTTAAAAATCAAGTGGTGTTTGAAGGAAGTGGTAGTTTAAGAAAAGATGCTGATGATTTAGTAAAGAAAACTCCAAATTATTATGAGATAGATTTGCAAAGACAGCAAGATGCTCCAAAGGAAGAAAATGTTTGAAACGATAGCTTTTTGTTTATTAAGTGTTTTGGTGTTGGGATTTTTTTTAATTAGTGTTTTAAGCACTAGTATGCTTTACGCTATTAGTTCTTTGGCTGTGGCTATGGTTTTTTTAAGTGGATTTTATTTTTTACTTAATGCTGAATTTATTGGAGTAATTCAAATTATCGTTTATAGTGGGGCTATTTTAGGTCTTTATAGTTTTGCTATGATGTTTTTTGATGCTTCTATAAAAGTAAAAGAAAGTTTAAAAGGTAAAAGAATCTTCATTTTTGCTGTGATTTTTAGTGCTGTTTTATTAGTTAGTATTATTATGGGATATGAGTTTGGTTTAAATGAAACTAGTGAAGTTTATAGTCTTGATTCTACCCAGCAAATAGGCTTTGCTCTATTTACAAAATATATGCTTGCTTTTGAATTTATGGCAATTTTACTTTTAATAGCTTTAATTTGTGCTATAGCACTTACTCAAAAAAATATAAAAAAGGACGAACAATGATGTTAGAAAAATACTACATTGTGGCTATTTTGATGTTTATCATTGGTCTAATAGGTATCATAAAACGCCAAAATTTAATTATGCTTTTTATTTCAAGTGAAATTTTATTAAATGCTGCTAATTTGGCTTTAGTTACAGCAGGAGCTTCTCATAAAGACATAGAAGGTCAAATTTTTGCTTTATTTGTAATGGGAGTTGCAGCTTGTGAAGTAGCTGTTGGGATAGCACTTTGTGTTTTATGGTATAGAAAAACAGGAACACTAGAGCTTAGCTCTTTAGCTGAAAAAGGAGAGATAAAATGCAAAATTTAGCTTTAATTACACTTTTTTCTCCTTTGGCTTCAGCTGTTATTTTAGGTATTTTTGCTTTTAGTGCTAAGAAAATTATTTTAGGTTATTTAGCTTCTTTATTTATAGCTTTTTCAGCTCTTGCTTCAATTGTTTTATTAAACAATGGAGTACATTTTAATTTTGAACTTGGTACTTGGATATCTTTAGTAGATGTTAGTTTTGGTTTTAAAATAGACTCTATTACTTTAATTATGATGAATGTAGTAAGTATAGTAGCGACTTTTGTGCATTTATATAGTATATTTTATATGGAGCATGATGAAGGATTTAATCGCTATTTTAGCTATTTGGGGCTTTTTGTTTTTTCTATGATGTTTTTGATTATGAGTGATAATTTCTTAGGGCTTTTCATAGGTTGGGAAGGTGTTGGACTTTGCTCATGGCTTTTGATAGGTTTTTGGTATCATAATGAAAAATACACTTTTGCTGCTAATGAAGCATTTATCATGAATAGAATTGCAGATTTGGCTTTGCTTTTAGGAATTTTCTTAATTTATATAGAATTTAATTCTTTAAAATACGATGAGTTTTTTACCCTTTTATCTTTAGGGCATGAAAATGATACGATTTTGATTTTAATAGCGCTTTTACTTTTTGTAGGTGCTATGGGTAAATCAGCACAATTTCCTTTCCATACTTGGCTTGCTGATGCTATGGCAGGACCTACGCCAGTTTCAGCTCTAATCCATGCTGCTACTATGGTTACTGCGGGAGTTTATTTGGTAATTCGCGCAGGGGAGCTTTATTTACAAGTTCCTGAAGTAGGGTATTTTATCGCTATACTTGGAGCTTTTGTAGCACTTTTTGCTGCTTCTATGGCTATGGTGGCTAAAGATTTAAAAAGAATTATTGCATACTCGACGCTTTCTCAACTTGGGTATATGTTTGTAGCAGCAGGTCTTGGAGCTTATGCAATAGCTTTATTTCATCTTGCAACTCATGCATTTTTTAAATCTTTATTATTCTTAGGTGCGGGTAATGTTATGCATGCTATGAATGATAAGCTTGACATTAGTAAAATGGGTGGACTTTATAAAAGTATGCGTTTTAGTGCTATTTTAATGCTTATAGGTTCTTTAGCTTTAGCAGGAATTTATCCTTTCGCAGGATTTTTCTCTAAAGATTTAATTTTAGGATTTTCTTTTATAAGTCATCATCATGGAATTTTTTTAGTACTTTTAATAGCAGCTTTTATGACAGCTTTTTATAGCTTTAGACTTTTAATGCTTGTATTTTTTACTCCAAAAAGACATGAAGAACATCCCCATGAAGCTAGTAAAATAGCTTTGCTTGCGATGAGTCCTTTGGCTTTGCTTGCTATTATTGCGGGTTTTTTTGAGCATAGCTTTATGAATTTTGTAAGTAAAAATTTAGCTTTTATTGATGGTCAAAATTCTTTAGTTATGGTACTTGCAAGTGCTGCTGCAGTGCTTGGAGTGCTTTTAGCTATCATGGCTTATTGGAAAAATTGGTTTAAGCCATCACTTTCTAAAACAAGTATTTATAAGCTTTTGTTTAATGAATATTATATACCAAGATTTTATCATCAATTTGTTGTTGGTAAATATGCGTTATTTTGTGACTTTTTAAGAAGAAATGACAAAGAAGTTTTGGATGCTTTGGTAGATAGTGTTGCTTATTTTCTCAAAATGTTTGCAAAAACTCTTAGTATAGAGAAAGGATTTTCATTAGTGTTAAGAATTTCTGTTTTGGCTTTTGTGTGCTTATTTTGTTTAGCTTTGGCGGTGTAGAATGCTTGGTCTGTTGATATTATTTCCATTTTTTGCAGCTTTTATGTCTTTGTCTTTACAAAAAGAAGATTCTAAAGCTTTTGCTATTTTAGTTAGCTTTTTGATTTTAATTTTAAATGTTTTTTTGTTGTTTAATTATCATGGTGGCATAGCTTATGAATTTAATTTAAATTCTTTATTGGTTAATTTTCATATTGGTGTAGATGCTATAGCGCTTTATTTGATGTTGCTTTGCTCTATTATGATTTTTTTATCTTTTATATGTTTGGATATTCAAGATAAAAGTGTTGTAGTAAGTATATTTTTATTACAATTTTGTATTATAGGACTTTTTGCTTCATTAGATGCTTTATTGTTTTATATATTTTGGGAGTTTTCTCTTATACCACTTATTTATTTAATAGGTAGATATTCTAATAACTACAAAGCAGGGATTAAATTTTTCATTTATGCATTTTGTGGTTCTATGCTCATGCTTTTAGCGATTATTTATGTAGGATTTTTGTATTATCAAAGTTTTGGGTATTGGAGTTTTGATTTGCTTGCTTGGTATAAGAGTGAATTTTTTATACCTGAAAGTGTGCAAAATTTAATCTTTATAGGTTTTTTTGTTGCTTTTGCGATTAAAAGTCCTTTATTTCCTTTTCATACTTGGGCTCCAAAAGTTTATGCAAAAAGCCCAACACTAGTTTCTGTAATGCTTGTAAGTTTTAAAATGGCGCCTTTTGGATTTTTAAGATTTATTTTACCTTTAGCGCCCGATACTTTGAATCATTATTATTCTTTACTTGCTATTTTATGTATAGTTGGGATTTTATATACAGCCTTAATTGCTTTTAAAACTAAAGATTTAAAAGAATTAATTGCTTATAGTTCTATTTCGCATTTGGGTGTAGTGGTTTTAGGTATTGTAACTTTTACTTATAATGGAGTAAGTGGTTCTGTATTTTACATGTTTGCACATGGTATAGTAACAGGTGGTTTGTTTTTGGCTGCTTACATACTCTATAAAAGATACCATACTTTTGATTTAGACTTTTATAAAAATTTAGCTAAAACAGCTCCACTATTTAGCTTTTTCTTTGCAGTGTTATTATTTTCATCTATTTCATTGCCTTTAACTATTTCTTTTGTAGGTGAGTTTTTAATATTGCAAGGTGTAGCAAGTGTAAATTTATGGTTCGCATTATTTGCAGGTGGTGTGATTATTTTAGGGGCTATTTATATGCTAAATGTTTATAGGAATATGTTTTTTGCTACTAATGCAGAAAAAATAGAAAAGCTAGTATTGAAAAAAAGTGAAATTTTTATTTTAAGTATTTTAAGTGCAATAGTGATTTATTTAGGTATAGCTCCAAGTGCTATGCTTGATCAAATTGCTTTAAATGTAAATAGTATTCTTGAAGTTATGCAAACAAGAAATATCGCAATAGAAAATCAAAAAATTATAGATAATATAAGAGGTTTTTAATGAGTGGCTTTAGTTTAGAAAAATTGAATTTTGTATTATTATTTCCTATGTTATCATTGCTTTTTTGGGCTATTACTTTGCTTTTGTTGAGTGTGTTTAAAAAACTTTCTAGAAATTTTTACATAGGAGCAAGTGTTATAGCTTTATTTAGCGCTTTATGCTTTTTATTGCTTTATAATGGTTTTGTTTTAGATAATTCTCATGCTTTTTTTGGTTTATTTGTAAGTGATAATTATGCAATTTTTGCACAAATAATTATTTTGGTTTTTTCTATGCTTTATTTATTAATGGATAAAGATGAGCAAAAGGCAGAGTTTTTTTCTTTATTTTTATTTATGGTTGCTTCTTTGATATTAATGGTATCAAGCACTAATTTAATTGTAATTTTCTTAGCATTAGAAGGGTCTTCTTTAGCTCTTTATACATTAATAGCATTAAGAGGAACTCATAATGCTATTAGCTCTAGTATAAAGTATTTTACTCTAGCAGCAGTAGGAGCTGGGTTTTTTGTCTTTGCTTGTGCTTTTGTGTATTTAAAAACTCAGTCTTTGGATTTAGATAATCTATTGTATTCTGAATATATTTCAGATCCTATTTTACTTTGTGCTGGAGTAATGTTTTTAGTTATTGTTGGGGTAAAGCTTTCTATTGCACCTTTTCATTTTTGGTTAAAAGATGTGTATTGTGGTGTACATACAAATTTTATAGCATTTATATCTATAGTGCCAAAAATAGCTATGATAATAGTGGTTTTAAGAATTTTTTCTGCTTTAGGTGGTGGAGTAAAATTTGAATATATAGTAGCATTACTAGCAATTTTTTCTATGCTTACTGTAAGTATAGTAGCTTTAATCCAAAAAGATGTAAAAAAAATGCTTGCATATAGTTCTATTACTCATTCTTCTTTTATATTAGCAGTTATTGTTTCTAGCATGAGCGTGAGCTCTCAGGGTGATGGTACTTCTTATTGGCTTTCAATTTTTGCTTTATTTGCATATTGGATATCGTTTGCTTTTGCAAATTATGGAATTTTCCTAATATTAAGTTTATTTCAAAAAAGCTCATTTGAGAGTTTTTCAGGCTTGTTTGATCAAAGACCGGTGTTGTCTATAATACTAACTATATTTATTTTATGTATAGCAGGTATTCCGCCTTTTGGAATTTTTTGGGGTAAAATTTTAATTTTAGCTTCTATTTTAAACTCAGGTTATTATGTACTTGTATTTGCCATAGCTTTAAGCTCAATGATTATGCTTTATGCTTATTTGAAAATTTTAATTTATGTTTTTTTTAAAAAATCATATTTAGTAGAAAGTATGAAATTGAATATTAAACAAAAGATTATTTTGAGTATATGTTTGATAGGGAGTCTTTTTTTATATGTTTTTGCTTTTGTAGAATAATATTGCTATAATCACGCTTATGATAAGGGTTTTAGTTTCATTTTTATTAAGTATAACTTGTATGTTTTCTTTTGAAATTATTGTTAATAAAGGAGAAGAACATAAGCGTCCTTTTACTCTTTTGCATTTAAAAGATGACAAAGAATTTTCTTGCAAGAGTGTTTTTGAATTTGAAAGAAATTATTTTGAATGCAATGTTTTGGGTGTTAGTAATATGCAATTTCAAAATAAGGAATTTGATGATTTTTTAATTTCTTTTGAAAAACATCAAACTTTTTTGACTATTAAAATTTATCCAAAAACTTTAGCTAAAATGTTTAATTATTCTCAAGATATTTTCAATACCAAAGAAATTCAAAATCATAGTGGAGATTCTTTTAAGCATTTTGTTTTTGTATTTACAGAAGATTTGAGACACTATAAACCTAGTGACGGACTTGACTTTGATATTTATTTTGATAATGCTTTAATGCCTTTTATTGGCGCTTTAGATTTAAATTCAGATCCTATGGAAACTTCACAAAGTGCAGATTTTAATGCGTATTTTAGCATCAAGCAAGAATATGAAGCTAAAAAGTATGATCAAGTTTTAAGAGATTCTATAAATGCAATTAAACGTTATCAAGGTAGTGTATTTATGAATGAATTTGAACTTTATAAATTAAGAGCACAGAATAAGCTTTATACTTACGAACTTGATAAAGATCAGCAAGTTTTAGAGCAAATGCTTAATGATGCAAAAAGATGGGTAAGAACTTATATTAACGATAAAGACTATACAGAAGTAATGTATATTATGATGAGAGTTTATATGGGTCTATCTCAAAGATCTAATGTTGAATATGTTGTGGATATTTTAAATACTGAACATAAAGGGGATAAATATACAACAATAGCTTTACTTGATTATGCAGATTATTTATATCATTTGGGTAAGAAAAATATTGCAAACAATATTTATCAAGATGTGTATTATTCTACCGTAGACACTGATTTGGCAAGTAGAGCAGCGCTATTTTTATCAAAAAATTATTTAGAACAAAAAAATTTTAAGGAGGCAAAAGATTTAGCAAGCCGAATTTTAACTTCTAATCCTGATTTTTTTATTCAAGATTTATCTAATGCCTTGATATTGGCAAAAACTTTAGATAACTATAGAATTTATGACTTAAGTTCTAAAATTTATGAATATATTTTTACTCATTTAACAAAAGTGGATAAAGAATATGAAAGAGTGTTAAAAGATCTTGCTTTGGCTATGTTAAATGCAAATGAGCATACCAAGGCTCAAAAATATTTAGATCTTTATGCAGAAGATTTTCCTTTGGGTGAATATGCAAGTTTAATCAAAGAAGCTCAAGATAAAAACTTTTTGTATTTAAAAGATGCTAATGCAAGTTTTTTACATCAAAGATATGAAGAAATTATACAAAAATATGCCGGAGAAATTTCTAGTAAGGCATTGTTTGATAATGTAAAATTGTATTTTCAAGAAAAAAACTATGAAAAAGTTGTAAGTTATCAAAAAGATATTGAAAAATATTCTAACAAAGAAGCTAAAAATCTTTTAGAGCAAGCTGCTATTTTAGTTTTAGAACAAAAATTAAAAAACGATGAGTGTTTAGCTGCTGTGAAAATATATGATGATTTTAAAACTTATAAGGTAGGAGGTAAAATACAAAACAAAAAGCGTATGCTTGAGTGTTTTAAACGTACTTCTCGTATAGAAGAAGCTAAAAAATATATCGTGGAAAATGAAAACGATGACGTGATTTTTTATAAGCTTCAGAGTGCAGATTTGGCTTTAAAAGATAAAAGTTATAAAAATGTTATTAAAACCATTAACGATATTTTAAATACAAGAACGATTATTAGTGATAGTGAAAAATTCGAAGCAAATTATATTAAATTTTTTGCCGAGCTTGGATTGCAAGATTATAATGCCATGATAAGAACTTTGCAAAAGTTAGAGCAATTTCCTATGAATTATCGTATGGTGGAATTATATTATGAATTTTTGCGTTATAGTGAAAAAAATAATTTTTTAACAAGTATTTTAACCTATGCTCCAAAGGCGATTAACTATCAAAATTTAAAAGGAGTAAATCTTTTTAGTCCTGATTTAGAATTTATCTATATCAAAGCTTTAAAACAAAGCAATCAAGCTCAAAAAGCCTTAACTTTGTTTAAAGATTTGCTTGCTAATCCTTTAAAAGATGATGAGCGTGCAAGAGCTTTTTATATGCAAAGTAATGTATATGAAGACTTAAAAGATGTGCAAAATCAAAAACAAAGTTTACAAAATTGTATAGATATTAACACAACAAGCAATTGGCAAAATTTATGTAAAGATAAATTAAATATTTTAAATACTCAGCCTTAATATTTTTTTAAAATATAAGCTTTTAAATTCTCATAAGCGCTTTGAAAATCTAAAATTTCTTTATTAAATTTTTTATTAAAAGTTCTTTGTCTTTTAGCAAGTTGTCTTGTGTGAATGATGATGAGTTCTTCAAGCTCTTTTAGATTTATTTTTTTATCTAAAAACTCTTTACATTCTTTCAAACCTATGGAATTTAGTGCTTTTAAATTATGATCATAATTATCAAATAGCATTTTAGCTTCATCTATTAAACCCTCATCAAGCATATTTTGCGTGCGTTTAATAATGCGTTTTTCCAAAAGTTCTTTTTGCCAAGAAATTTCAAAAACATCAAGCTCTTTAATTAAAGCTTCTTGTTTAGTTTCTTTTAAAACTTCACTTGGAATTTTATTAGTTTGTTCATAAATTCCAAGCCATTTTTTCAAACGATAAGTATCATTTTTTTCTATTTTTGCTTGTGGATCAATTTTTATCATTAAATGATAAATTTCATCATTATTTAGTGTACTTTGACTTTCTTTGAATTTTTCACTCAAGCCATCCATTAAAGCTTTTAAATAAAAACTAGTTCCACCTGTGATAATAAGCATTTGATTATTTTTTTGGGCAAAAGCTTTTGCTCTTTTGTATTCTTCAAAAAATAAAGCAATATTAAAATGCTCATTAACATTTAATAAATTTATGCCAAAATAATCAAGCTCATCTAGGGTTTTTTGCTCTGTTTTTGCTGAAGCGATGTTGATTTGTTTATACACGCAAAGACTATCAAGGCTTAAAATACTTGCATTAAATTCATAAGCTAGTTTATTAGCAAGTTCTGTTTTGCCACTTGCAGTAGTTCCAATGAGTGCAAATTCAAAAAACATCGTAAAAATATCCTAAATTTAAAATTATTTTAGTAAAATCATAACAAAAATATATTATAAAGAGAAAAAAATGCCTATATTAAAAGAAAAATTAAAAGATATTTTAGATTTGATAGTTTTTAAGCATTCTATTTTTGCCCTACCTTTTTTATTTACTTCAATGATTGTGGCTTCTGTTATTTTAAATGATAGCACTTGGTTTGGTTTCAAGGCTTTATTTTTGGGGGTTATTTGTGCAGTGAGTGCAAGAAATTTTGCAATGGCGATTAATCGTTTGATGGATGAGGATATTGACAAAAATAACCCAAGATGTGCAAATAGACCTAATATCGATGGGCGTATAGGCAAAGCTAGTATTTTACTTTTTATTATTTTAAATGCTATTATTTTTGTTTTGGTAAGCTATTTTATTAATAAATTAGCCTTTGCTCTTTCTTTGCCGGTATTGTTTATTTTAGCTATTTATTCAGCTTTTAAAAGATTTTCATCCTTAGCGCATTTAGTATTAGGATTTTGCTTAGGGCTTGCTCCTATTGCAGGTAGCATTGTAGTTTTGGGAAGTATTGAAATTTATAGCGTGATTTTGTGTTTGGGTGTTACTTTTTGGACAGCCGGATTTGATTTGCTTTATGCTTTGCAAGATATGGAGTATGATAAAAAAACAGGCTTACACTCTATACCTGCTAAATTTGGGCTCGATGCAACCTTGTTTATCTCAGCGTTTTGTCATGTTTTAGCAGTGCTTTTTTGGCTTTTATTTGTTTGGGTAGCTCCAACGGGAAATATTGCTTTTTTAGGCGTGATAATTAGTGCGATTATTTTATTTTTTGAGCACCGCATTGTTAGAAAGAATTTTGCAAAAATTGATAAAGCATTTTTTACTTTAAATGGTTATTTAAGTATAGTGTTTTTTATATTTATTTGGGTTGATCTTTTATGGAGATAAAATTTTTTAAAAGCTCGTTAGAGCTTGAGTTTGAAGAGAGTAAAGAAAGATATGAAGAGTTTTTGCAAGAATATCTTTCAAGTAATAATTATGTCAATTTAAGTAAATGGAAAAAACTTGCTTCAAGAGTGGAATTTAGTGAAGGTGAGCAAATTATTTTTGATTTGCTTATGGATATAAAACAAGAATTGTATTTGATAAAAAATGATATCAATAAAACAAAATTATTTACAGATTTAAAATATAAAGCCTTTGTGGTGGGTGTAAATTTTGCACACATTCAGTTTAAAGAAAAGTGTTTAGCTCAAGATGAGCAATATTATGCAAGATTTGAGTTAAATGGTCAAAAAATTAGTATTTTTTTTAAAGCCTTAAATGAAAATGAAGCAAAAATTACACAAATAAAAGCAGAAGATGAGCTTGTGTATGATAATTTTGTGGCAAATATGCAAAGAGCGATGATTAAGATTTTAAAGGAGCAAGAAAATGGATAGTGATTTATTGTTGTGGCTAGTTGTAGCTTTATTAATTTTTGCTATGTTTGCTTATATGATGATTAAAGAAAAAGAAAGTATTGTCAAAATTAACGAGCTTGGTAAGATGATAGAAGATTTAAATAAGCAATATCATTATTTAAAAAAAGAAAGTTTGGACGAGCAAGAACAAGAAAAAGAAGAAATAGATACTGAAGCTATTAAAGAAGAATTAAAAGAAGAACTTTTGCAGGCGCTAGAACAAAAAATCAATCAAAATATTATTCCTATTTTAAATGCTTTAAAAGAAGTAGAAGAGGTAATTGAAGAATTTCAAAGTGAACAAAAAAATCGTTTGTTAAATTTAGAACAAAAAACCCAAAGTATTACAAAATTAAGTCCAAGTTATGATAATGAAGAACAAAAAGTGATAGAGCTTTTTAATCAAAAAAAATCCATAGAGCAAATTGCCAAAGATTTGCGTATAGGCATGGGTAGGGTTGAACTTATCTTGAAATTTAATAAATTATTATAAAGGTTCTTTATGTTAGTGGATAGCTATGGAAGAGTGATAGATTATTTAAGAATCTCAGTAACACAAAGATGTAATTTTCGTTGCCTTTATTGTATGCCAAAAACTCCATTTGAATGGAGTGCTAAGGAAAATCTTTTATCATTTGAAGAACTTTTTATGTTTGTTAAAGTTTGTATTGATGAAGGAGTTAAAAAAATTCGTATTACAGGTGGTGAGCCTTTAGTAAGAAAAGATTTGCATAAATTTATTGCTATGATTAGTGAGTATAAGCAAGATATAGACTTAGCACTTACTACTAATGCTTCTTTATTAAAACAACAAGCAAAAGACTTAAGACAAGCGGGTTTAAAAAGAATTAACATCTCTTTAGATACCTTAAAAGAAGAAATAGCTTTTAAATTAGCTCAAAAAAATATACTCAAAGATGTGTTAAATGGTATTAATGAAGCTTTAGAATTAGGTTTTAATATTAAATTTAACACCGTAGCGCTTAAAGGGATTAATGATAATGAATTTATTGATCTTTTAGAATTTGCTAAAGCACGCAAAAGCCAAATTCGCTTTATAGAATTTATGGAAAATTACCATGCTTATGGAGATTTAAAAGGCTTAAAATCAGCAGAAATTTTAAACATCATTGCTCAAAAATATTCTTTTAAACAAGGACAAAAAAGCCCAAATGCACCCGCGACTATTTATGAGCTTGAAGATGGGTATGAGTTTGGTATTATTGATCCACATAGTCATGATTTTTGTGATAGTTGTAACCGTATAAGACTTTCAGCCGAAGGACTTTTAATACCTTGTTTGTATTATGATGAGGCATTAAGCATTAAAAAAGCTATACGTAATAAAGACATAGCAGGTGCTTGTGAAGTTTTAAAAACCGTGATAAAAAACAAATCAGAAAAAAATAGATGGGCTGAAAATGAAGCCAATCAAAGTTCTACAAGAGCTTTTTATCAAACAGGTGGATAATGGAAGTTGTTGAGACTTTTTTAAGCTTGCAAGGTGAGGGAAAATATAGCGGAAATTTGGCTATATTTGTAAGGTTTGCTGGATGTAATTTTAACTGCACAGGCTTTGGAGTAAAAAAAGAAAAAGATTCTAAAATACTTTTAGGCTGTGATACTATAAGGGCTGTTTTTACTAAAGAATTTAAAACTTGTTATAAAACATATACTTCAGCAAAGCTTTTTGATGAGGTTTTAAAGTTAGCCAATTCACGCAAAGTTATAGTAGTAATTACGGGCGGTGAGCCCTTGTTAAATCATCAAAACAAAGATTTTTTGTGTTTTATTAATTTGCTTTTAGAAAATGATTTTAAAGTGCATTTTGAAACAAACGCAAGTATTGAAATTGATTTTGAAAAATATCCTTTGTATAAAAAATGTTATTTTGCTTTAGGAGTAAAGCTTAGTAATAGCGGGGTTAAAAAAGAAAAAAGGATTAATGAAAAAGCCTTAAAGGATTTTAAACATTATGCTAAGGATAGCTTTTATAAATTTGTTTTAGACAAGGATTTTTTACAAGAAAATAAAGCCTTAGAGGAGATTAGTGAAATTTTACAGATTTGTGAAAATGAGGTGTTTTGTATGCCTATGGGGTCAAATGAAGAAGAAATTTCTAAAAATGCCTTAAGTGTTGCTGAATTTTGTATAAAAAATGGATATAATTACTCTGATAGAATGCATATTAGAATTTGGGGAGATAAAGAAGGCGTATGATTATTAGAAAAATGTTTGAATTTGAAAATGCTCATATTGTTAGATTTTGTAGCTCCAAGCGATGTAAAACAAGCATACATGGCCACTCTTATAAGGTAGAAATTTTACTTGAGAGTAAATACCTTGATAATGCTGGAATGGTGTATGATTTTGGCTTGTTAAAAGATGAGATAAAACAAATTATTGATAGTTTTGATCATGCTATTACACTTTTTAAATATGATGATAAAGTTTATTTAGAAGATATGAAAAAACACTCACAAAGATGGGTAAGTTTGCCTGTGAATGTAAGTGCGGAAAATTTTGTACGTATATTTTTTGTTTTGATCGATGCTTTGCTTTTAAAAACTAAGATGATTAATGGAGAGCAAGGTGTTAGTTTAAAAAGTATTATTGTGCATGAAACAAGAACAGGATATGCACAAGGTTTTAGAGAAGATGCTTATAGTGAGTTTTTGCCAAAGATAAATCTAACAGATATTGAATTTTCACAAGCTGTAATTGATGAATGGAGAGATAAAGATTTTTTTAAAAAACTTCAAGACTCAAATTTTGTTTTTGTCAATCAAAAGGAGGTGTGATGAAAAAGGTTTTACTAATTGTGCCATTGTTGCTTTTTATGGCTTGCTCAAGTCAAGAAAATAAAAATACAAAAAAAGAAGTTCAAACTGAACAAGTTCAGATTGAGCAAAGTGATTCTAATGTTATTATAGATGATGAGACGCTTCCTATACCTGTAGATGATGATATCAAAGATGAAAATAGCACACAAGGATAGTGATGGATCAAAGTTATGAGTTTTTCTTAGCATTGCATGTATATAGTCTATATGCAAATGGCTTTTTAATGTTGTTTTATTTATATCTAACTCAAAGTAGTTTTTCACAAGAGTTTATTTTTATAAAAAGAATTCGCCTTTTTTTGCCAATTTATTATTTATTTTTAGCAATTACACTTTTTACAGGAAGTTTGCTTTGGGCTTTAAAGCATTTTGAGCTAAATCTCTATATACTTTCTATGTGGTTTTGTTGGATTTTGATTTTTGCTTTGGCTATTTATCAATTTATTTTATTTAAAAAAGCAAGATTGTTTAAGCGTTATGCTAAATTTAGATTTTTAAGCTTTTTTATTTTGTGTTTGGGTATATTTTTACTTTTTGTGCCTTATTTGCTTCAAAGGTTTTATTTTTAATGCGATTTTTATATCACCCACAAAGTGGTGTTTTAAATTTAGAGTTAGAAAATGAAGCTTTTTTACACTTAAAAGCTAGAAGAATTAAAGTAGGCGATAAAATCATATTAAAAAATTTAAAAGATTTTTTTGCTTATACTTATGAATGCATAGAGCTTTCTAGACGCTCTTGCGTATTAAATTTACTTGATAAAAAAGAAGAAAAACAAGAATTAAAAACATATTTGCATTTAGCTTTAGCGGTGATTGATCCAAAGATTATAGAAAAAACTTTGCCTTTTTTAAACGAGCTTGGAGTGGCAAAGCTTTCTTTTGTGTATATGGATTATTCACAAAAAAATTTTAAGTTAGATTTTAAAAGAATGGAAAAGATTCTTATAGAATCATCCCAACAATGTGGTCGTGCTTCTTTAATGGAGCTTGAAAGCTTTGATGATTTTAAAAAATTTCAGCAAGTTTATGAAAATATTGTTTTGATAGACTTTGAAGGTGAAGATTTGATGAGTTTTGAGCCTAGTAAGCATGTTTTTTTAGTAGGCGCTGAAGGTGGATTTTCTCAAAAAGAAAGAGAAGTGAATACAAAAAAAGCAAAATTACAAGCTAATTTCATACTCAAAGCGCAAACGGCTTTAGTAGGGGTTGCTTCAAAATTCATAATTTAAAAACACGCTTAAATTTAGCTATTTTTTATATAAAAATCTATATAATTACGCCTTAATGTTTTGAAAAAGGATAAACAATGAAAAAAGAAATTCATCCAGAATATGTAGAATGCAAAGTTAGTTGTGCTTGTGGAAATTCTTTTACTACTAAGTCAAATAAACCAGAAATTAAAGTTGATATTTGCTCAAGTTGTCATCCATTTTTTACAGGTAGTGAAAAAATCGTAGATGCTGCGGGTCGTGTAGAGAAATTTAAGAAAAAATACGCAATGCAATAATGTTATATTTTATTCCTACACCCATAGGAAATTTAAACGATATTTCTTTTCATTCTTTAGAAATTTTACAAAAATGCAAACTCTTTTTGTGTGAAGATACGAGAGTTTGCAAATCTTTAGTCCATCTTCTTAACGAAAAATTTAATTTAGAAATAAAACCTGATAAATATCTAGCCTTGCATACTCATAATGAAAAAGATTTTTTGGCAAAAATAGATGAGAGTTTTTTTGAACAAGATATTGCATATTTAAGTGATGCGGGTATGCCAGGTATTAGCGATCCGGGACAATTTTTAATTGAATATGCTATTAAAAACAATATTGACTATGAAGTCTTAGCAGGATCAAATGCTGCTTTGCTTGCATTAGTTTCAAGTGCATTTTGTAAAAAAGAATTTATTTTTATGGGTTTTTTGGCTAATAAAAATCCTCAAAGACAAAAAGATATTGAAAATTTAATGCTTAATCCTTATCCTAGTATAGTTTATGAAGCGCCCACTAGAATACTTAATTTAGTAGAAGAAATTAGTAAAATTGATCCTTTACGAGAAATTTTTATCATAAAAGAAGCAACAAAGAAATTTGAAACTAAATTTAGAGCAGAAGCTTTAGAGGTTTTGGAAAAATTAAAAATAATGGATTTGCGTGGTGAATGGTGTGTAGTGGTAAGTGCCAAAGAAAAGCAGTTTCATCAAAATACCTTGTGTGAGCAAGATATTTATGAGCTTGATTTACCTTTAAAAGCAAAAGCAAAACTTCTTTCGAAAATCAATGCAAAATCTCCAAAAGAAAATTATCAAAAACTGCTTTTAAGTTGAATTTGGTTATTATTTAAAAATGATAGTTTATGGTAAGCAAGTGTTTTTTTATATCTTAGAAAAGCATAAAGAAAAAATTAAAGAAATTTATTTAGCAAAAGAATGTGAAAAAGCTGATTTTTCAAAAATAGCAAAGGTATCAAAAAAAATTAAAAAACTTGATTTTAAGGCCGCACAAAGTTTAGCAAGAGGTGGAAATCATCAAGGTTTTTTAATGGAAATTGATGAATTTGAGTTTAGTTCTTTTGAGAGTTTAAAAGAAAAAGATTTTATAATTATTTTATATAATATTAGCGATGTTGGAAATATAGGTGCTATCGTGCGCAGTGCTTATGCTTTGGGTGCTGATGGGGTTATTTTGGTAGCTAAAAGTGTGGCTATAGATGGAGTTATCCGTGCAAGTAGTGGTGCGGCTTTAGATATGAAAATAGTTTTAAATGATGATATTTTAAGCATGATAAATGAATTAAAACAAAAAGGTTTTTATATCTATGCTAGTGCAAGCGGAGGTAGTGATATACATACTATCAAGGCCAAAGATAAAAAAGTTTTGATTATGGGAAGTGAAGGTTTTGGTATAGCGCCAAAGGTGCTTAAAAAATGCGATGAGTGCGTAGGTATAAAAATGTATAATAATTTTGATAGTTTAAATGTAAGTGCAGCATTTGCAATACTTTGCGATAGGATGAAAAATGGATAGTTGGAAAAAATTAGAAGATTTAAATTTGTTAGAAGTTCAAAAAAGAACACAAATAGAAATAGCTTGTCTTGAATATATCATTAAAAAAGATTTTAAGTCTTTATCCCGCTTTAATGTAAATGGCTTTATTAAAATTTTACAAAGAGAGTATGAGCTTGATTTTTCTAATTTTTTAGAAGAATATCATATGTATTTAGAGGAAAATGGCATTGAGAGAAAAAATCATGTGCATATTTCACCTAGAATGAACTCATATACTAAAGAAAGCTCAAGTGTATGGTATATTGTGATTATAGTAGTAGTGCTTTTGATGGTAGCTTTAGCTTGGGGTGTTTCAAGATTTTTTCAAAGTTCTACTTTAGATGAAAATACTACCAATGTATTAAATCAAGAGCAGGTTGTTTTAGAAGAAAAAGTTGATGAAAATGAAACACCAGTTCTTAATTTTTTTATTGATAATGTTATGGAAAATAATGAAACAAATACAACTATTTTAGAGCCAATAGATGAGAGTAATAACACCATAGAAGAAACACTAGAAGATAATGCTAGCTCAAATATGCCTGAAGAAAATATCATTTTACTCAATGAAAGCATTATAAAACCAAGTGCAGAGCTTTGGCTTGGTATGGTGGATTTAAAAACTTTTAGAAAGAGTTCTTTAACTATTAAAAATGATTATGTTTTATCTTTAGATAAGGATATGTTAATTACTACAGGTCACGCTGCTTTTAGTTTAAATGATGAAAATAACAATACTTTAGAGTTTAAAAATGGCGTGTCTAAATTTTTAATGATTAAAGATGGTAAAATCAAACAAATTACAAAAGCTGAATTTATCAAAGAAAATAGAGGAAAATTATGGTAAGAATTTTTATATTTTCCATTTTTTTTACCCTTAATGCTTTTGCGCTAAGTGCTTTAGAAGTTGCAAAACATATTGTTAATGATAATTCCAAAGATGCAAAATTAGAGCTTTTGTTTGCAAGAAATGATTATAAAGATGAACGCGGAAATGTAGATATTTACACTATTTCTCAAATTTTAAAAACAAATTCTTTGGCAAATTTTATATTAAATGAGCCAAAAACTCTAACTTTTAGTTTTAAAGCTCAAGCTGATTCTGTTTTATTTTTTAAAACAATTAACGATACTTTAAACGAGCTAGGATATGTGTATTTTATACCAACTGAATTAACTTTAAGAGAAAATTATATCACTTATAAATTAGCTGTAGATTCTCAATATATGCTTGATCCAGGGGTTTTTTATAAAGCCTTGTTATCAAGCTCTGTTTTTATTAAAGATATTTCTAAAATTTCAGAGCTAAATTATGAGTATGAATTGGACTTTTCAAAAGCAAAACCCAAAGTTAATACTCAAATTTCACTAAATACCATTACTCAATTAAACAAACCTTTAAGAGAATATATTATTGATTTGCAGGGTGCAAAAAGTATGGAGCTTAGTGCGCATAATCTTGATTCTTGGTTTTGTAAAATTCAGTTTTTAGATAAAAATTTAAATTTTATTCAAGGTGTAGAAAATACACACAAGCAAAATGAAATAAATGTAAATATACCATTGGGTGCAAAATATGCTATTATAGGGGACATGTTTAGCCTTGATAATATAAAAAGGGGTTTAAAAATTTACTTAAGACGCTAAAAGGATGGACGATGTTTGAAGAAATTCATTTTAATACCATAGAAAGACTTCCAAATTATGTTTTTGCTGAAGTTAATGCGATTAAAATGGCAGCAAGAAGAGCAGGGGAGGATATAATAGATTTTTCTATGGGAAATCCTGATGGCAAAACTCCTCAGCATATTATAGACAAGCTTTGTGAAAGTGCAAACAAAGAAAAAACTTCAGGTTATTCCGCTTCTAGTGGAATTTATAAACTAAGACTTGCAATTTGCAATTGGTATAAAAGAAAATATGATGTCAATTTAGATCCCGAAAGTGAAGTTGTCGCAACGATGGGCTCTAAAGAAGGCTTTGTAAATTTAGCAAGAGCCGTTATTAACCCAGGAGATGTAGCTATTGTGCCTACACCTGCTTACCCTATACATACCCAAGCTTTTATCATAGCAGGTGGTAATGTAGCGACTATGAATTTTGATTTTAATGAAAATTATGAATTAAATGAAAATACTTTTTTTGAAAATTTACAAAAAACATTACATGAAAGCATTCCGCGTCCAAAATATGTAGTAGTAAATTTTCCGCATAACCCTACAACGGTTACAGTGGAAAAAAGTTTTTATGAGAGATTAGTTGCTATGGCAAAAAAAGAAAGATTTTATATTATTTCTGATATTGCTTATGCAGATTTGACTTTTGGGTCTTATAAAACTCCTTCGATTTTTGAAGTTGAAGGTGCTAAAGATGTAGCAGTAGAAACTTATACGCTCTCAAAATCTTACAATATGGCAGGTTGGCGTGTGGGCTTTGTGGTAGGCAATAAATGCTTAATTGCAGCTTTGAAAAAAATCAAATCTTGGTTTGACTATGGTATGTATACTCCTATACAAGTCGCTGCTACTATAGCTTTAGATGGAGATCAAACTTGTGTTGAAGAGATTAAAGCAACTTATACAAAAAGATTAGAAGTCTTACTTGATTCGTTTTTTCAAGCAGGATGGGAGCTGAAAAAGCCTAATGCAAGCATGTTTGTTTGGGCAAAACTTCCTCAAAGTAAGGCTCATCTTGGTAGTATGGAATTTTCCAAACAGCTTTTGCGGAAAGCAAATGTAGCAGTAAGCCCTGGAGTTGGCTTTGGTGAAGCGGGTAATGAGTATGTTAGAATAGCTTTAATAGAAAATGAAAACCGCATTCGTCAAGCAGCAAGAAATATAAAAAAATATTTAAGAGAATAAAATGAAAATAGCAATTTTAGGCTATGGCACGGTAGGAAGTGCTGTTGTAGAAACTTTGTTAAAAAATCAAGATTTAATCAAAGCAAGATGTGATGAAGAAATTATTCCAGTGATTGCTTTGGCAAGAAATCCAAAGCCAAATGCATTGATTCCTGTAGTAAATGATATTGATGAGGTTTTAGAGCGTGAAGATATTGATGTGTTTGTGGAGTTAATGGGTGGTATTGATTTACCTTTTGAGATAATTTCAAAGATTTTAAAAAGAAAAAAATCAGTAGTAACCGCTAATAAAGCTTTGCTTGCTTATCATCGTTATGAGCTTGAAAAATTAGCACAAGATACAGCTTTTGGTTATGAGGCAAGTGTGGCAGGTGGAATTCCTATTATTAAAATTTTAAAAGAGGGTTTGAGTGCTAATAATATTGTTTCTATTAAAGGTATTTTAAATGGTACAAGCAATTATATTTTAAGTAAAATGACTGAGGATAATGCTAAATTTCAAGAAGTATTAAAAAAAGCACAAGATTTAGGATATGCTGAAACTGATCCAACTTTTGATATAGAAGGTTTTGATGCTGCGCATAAACTTTTGATTTTAGCAAATATTGCTTATGGACTAAGAGTAAAACCTGAAGATATCTTGATTGAAGGTATTAGTAAGGTAAGTGATGAAGATATTTATTTTGCAAAAGAATTTGAATACACCATAAAGCATTTGGGTATTGCTAAAATAAAAGATGAAAAAATAGAGCTAAGGGTTCATCCTGCTATGTTAAATAAAGACAAAATGTTAGCAAAAGTTGATGGAGTGATGAATGCTATTAGCGTTGATGGAGATATTTTGGGTGAAAGTTTATATTATGGCCCAGGAGCAGGTGGCAAGGCAACTGCAAGTGCTGTGATAGCAGATTTAATCGATATAGCAAGAAAAGAAAAAAACAGTGCTATTTTTGGATATTTAAATGATACCTCTTATAAAGTTTTAAACAAAGATGAAATTTATACAAGATATTATTTAAGATTAAAAGTATTAGACAAAATAGGGGTTTTATCAAAAATTACACAATTAATGAGTGAACATCAAATTTCAATTGATACATTTTTACAAAAACCTAAAAAAGAAAAGCAAGATTGTAGTACTTTATTTTTCATTACTCATCAAACATATGAAAAAAATATACAAATTTTAACTCAAAAGCTTAGAGAACAAGAATTTGTAAAAGATGATGTTTTTATGATGAGAATAGAAGATTAATGGCGCTTATGCAGTATCTTTTTGGTAAAAAAGGAGAGGATTTAGCGTGTGAGTATTTAAAAACTCAAGGTTTTGAAATTTTAAAAAGAAATTTTCATTCTAAATTCGGAGAAATCGATATCATTGCTAAAAAAGATAAAATTTTACATTTTGTTGAAGTTAAAAGCACACAAGGTGATTATGAAGTAGAATATAGATTAGATAATAAAAAATATAATAAAATTGTTAAGACTATAGAATATTACTTTATGAAACACAAAAGTGATGAGAATTATCAAATAGATTTGCTTTGTGTATATAAAGATGATACAAAACTTTTAGAGAACATCGGTTATTAAGAGAATATTTATTCTAATTTAATAAAATGTGAAAAAATAAAGGAGAAAAAATGGGAAAATATATTGATTTAACTACAGAAAATTTTGCACAAGCAAAAGAAGGTGTAGCTTTAGTAGATTTTTGGGCTCCATGGTGTGGACCTTGTAGAATGCTTGCACCAGTAATTGATGAGCTTGCAAATGATTTTGATGGTAAGGCTAAAATTTGTAAAGTAAATACAGATGAGCAAGGCGATTTGGCTGCACAATTTGGTGTAAGATCTATCCCAACTATCATTTTCTTTAAAGATGGCGAAGTGGTTGATCAGCTAGTGGGCGCTCAATCAAAACAAGCTTTAGCAGACAAACTAAACTCACTTTTATAATCTTAAGCCACTTTTTGTGGCTTTTCTTCATATTTTTTACTATTTAATAATTTTTATTATTTATAATTAAAGAAAAATTTGTATAATACCTATAAATAAAACTACAAGGAAAATATTATGTTGGATTTAGCTATTATAGGTGGTGGACCTGCGGGTTTAAGTGCCGGTTTGTATGCTACAAGAGGTGGATTAAAAAATGTTGTCATGTTTGAAAAAGGTATGCCTGGCGGACAAATTACTTCAAGTTCAGAAATTGAAAATTACCCTGGCGTTGCTCAAGTTTTAGATGGAATTTCTTTTATGGCTCCTTGGAATGAGCAATGTATGCGTTTTGGTTTAAAACATGAAATGGTAGGTGTAGAACAAATTAGCAAAAATACTGATGGAAGTTTTAATATAAAATTAGAAGGTGGTAAAAATGAACAAGCAAAAGCTGTAATTGTATGCACAGGTTCTACACCGCGTCGTGCTGGTTTTAAGGGTGAGGATGAATTTTTTGGTAAAGGTGTAAGTACTTGTGCAACTTGTGATGGCTTTTTTTATAAAAACAAAGAAGTAGCTGTTTTGGGTGGTGGAGATACAGCCTTAGAAGAAGCATTATATCTAGCTAATATTTGCTCAAAAGTATATTTAATCCACAGAAGAGATGAATTTAGAGCAGCGCCTTCAACAGTTGAAAAAGTAAAGAATAATGAAAAAATAGAATTAATCACAAATGCAGTAGTTGATGAGGTTTGTGGTGATAATATGGGTGTTAATAAAATTAAAATAGCATTTAATGATGGCTCTAAAAGAGAACTTGATGTGCCTGGAATCTTTACCTTTGTTGGATTAAATGTAAGAAATGAAATCTTAAAACAAGACAATGGTGAGTTTTTATGTGCCATGGAAGAAGGCGGTCAAGTGAGTGTAGATCTTAAAATGCAAACTAATATTGCAGGATTATTTGCAGCAGGTGATTTAAGAAAAGATGCGCCAAAACAAGTAATATGCGCAGCAGGTGATGGAGCGGTTGCAGCGCTTAGCGCTTTAGCTTATATTGAAAGCTTACATTAATATTCACTTAAATTTCACAAAAACTAATTAAGATTCTCCTATAAAAATTAAGGAGAATCTAAAATGAAAAAAATACTAATTCTAAGTACAACTTTAGTGCTAATGGCTAGTGCAAATATTACACAACAAAATGCTAACTTGTATCAACAAAATATGCCTCAGTATAATCCTTATGCGCAAAATTATTACGGACTTTCTAAACCTATTATGGATAAAATTCAAAGTTCCTTTCCTAGAGCTTTTATTGTAGATGTAGATTGGGAAGAGTTTGGATATGAAATTAAACTAAGTAATAATATGGAAATGTTTTTTGATAGAAATGG
The DNA here is from genome assembly GCF_024723675.1 of Campylobacter sp. 1569. Classification (NCBI taxonomy): domain Bacteria; kingdom Pseudomonadati; phylum Campylobacterota; class Epsilonproteobacteria; order Campylobacterales; family Campylobacteraceae; genus Campylobacter; species Campylobacter sp. 1569. The sequence continues at coordinate 83,986 of NZ_JANQDB010000005.1, read as the reverse complement.
AAATTTTTTAGGTCAAAAATGGGATGATTAATTAAAAGAGTTATTTGCTTTTAAATAAATAAACGCTACAATTTTCCAAATTCTAAAAAGGCAGATTTTAAAATGATTAATATTGGAATTCATGGAAGTAACGGGCGTATGGGTACTCAAATAAGACTTTGCTTAGAAGATGATGAGCAGGCAAAGGCTAGTGCGTTTTTTGATCAAGGATCAAATTATGAAGATTTTTTTAATAAATGTGATGTGATTATTGATTTTTCTACTCCAAAGGGTTGTGAGGATTTGCTTTTATACGCAAGAAGTAATCCTAAGCCTTTGGTGATAGGCACTACAGGTTTAGATGCTAAGCAAAATGAATTGATGCAAAGTGCAAGTATTACTATGCCTATTCTTTATGCAACTAATATGTCTTTGGGTGTGGCGATTTTAAAAAAACTTTCTTATTTAGCTAGTGAGGCTTTGAGAGATTTTGATATAGAAATACTTGAAATGCACCATAATAAGAAAAAAGATGCTCCAAGTGGTACTGCGATGACTTTAGCACAAAGTGTTGCAAAGGCTAGAAATTTAGACTTAGAAAAAGTTAGAGTAAGCGGTAGAGATGGGATTATTGGGCAAAGAAGCAAAGATGAAATTGCAGTGATGAGTTTAAGAGGTGGCGATATAGTGGGTTCACATAGGGTTGGTTTTTACAATGAAGGTGAATTTATAGAGTTAAATCATACCGCAACATCACGAGCTACTTTTGCAAAAGGTGCAATAAAATGTGCAAAATGGCTAGTTTCTCAAGAAAATGGCTTATATGATATAGATGATTGTTTAGGAATTTAAATGTGTGCAGTAGTTGGAGTAATTAATTCAAAAAATGCAAGTACGGTGGCTTATTATGCTTTATTTGCAATGCAGCACCGCGGACAAGAAGCAAGCGGGATTAGTGTAAGTGATGGTTTAAATATCAAAACTCATAAAGCTAAAGGTGAGGTTGGACAAATTTTTAATACTCAAATTTTAGCAGGATTAAAAGGCGAGATAGCTATAGGACATAATCGTTATTCTACGGCAGGAAATTCTTCTTTGCATGATGCACAGCCTGTTGCGGCTACTTGTTCTTTGGGGGATATTTCTTTAGTACATAATGGAAATTTAATTAATAAAGAAGAAGTTAGAAAAGAGCTAATTGATAGTGGCGCTATTTTTCACTCAAATATGGACACAGAAAATGTGGTACATTTAATAGCAAAAAGCAAAAAAGAAACTTTAAAAGATAGATTTATAGAAAGCTTGACTCAAAGCAAGGGAGCATATTGCTTTATGCTTGCTAGTAAAAATCAACTTTTTGTAGTAAGAGATCCTTACGGGGTTAGACCTTTGTCTTTAGGCAGATTAAAAGATGGCGGGTATATTGTAGTGAGTGAAACTTGTGCTTTTGATTTGATAGAGGCTGAATTTATTCGTGATGTAAAGCCAGGTGAGATGCTAGTTTTTACTCAAGGTAGTGATGAGTTTGAAAGTATTCAAGTTTTTGATAAGACAGATCCAAGAATTTGCGCATTTGAATATATTTATTTTGCTAGACCCGATAGTATTATAGAAGGTAAAAGCGTATATGAAGTGCGTAAAAAAATGGGTGAAGCCCTAGCTAAAAAATTTAAAGAAAAAGTGGATTTTGTAGTGCCAGTTCCAGATAGTGGCGTGAGTGCTGCTATAGGTTTTGCGCAATATTTAAAAATCCCACTTGAAATGGCAATAGTGAGAAATCATTACGTAGGCAGAACCTTTATAGAGCCAACTCAAGAAATGAGAAATTTGAAAGTAAAACTAAAACTCAATCCTATGAAAAAAGTTTTAGAAGGCAAAGATATAGTAGTGATTGATGATAGTGTGGTAAGAGGAACAACTTCTAAAAAAATCATCGCACTTTTAAAACAGGCAGGTGCAAGAAAAATCCATTTGGCTATAGCATGCCCAGAAATCAAATTTCCTGATATTTACGGTATAGATACTCCTACTTTTGAAGAACTAATCTCGGCTAATAAGAGCGTTGAAGAGGTTAGAGAATATACAGGCGCAGATAGCTTGACTTTTTTAGATATTGATGAATTAGTTTCAAGTATAGGCGATGAAAGAAAATATTCTTTGATTAGTTTCGATGGGGATTATTTTATTAAATAACCCTCATCTGCATTTTAATTGTTTGAATATCTTGTAACTTTGAAAATGAGGTGGCAACCCCACTTCAAATGAAAAATCTTTATAGGTATGCCCTGGTAAGTTTTTTGCAATATTTATATTATATGACGCATCTCTTTGTTGTTGGTTTGCTCTTTTGATACTATCAAAATTTTGTTGATTAAAAATTTCGCCACTAACTTCATGTTTTTTATTATCATCAATTATTCTAAGCTCTAAAAAACACTCTGAAAGCTTAAAATTAGTGTCGTTGGTAATTCTACCTTTGACTATAATGCTTTCTGTTGCTAAGCGTCTGTATGTTGAAAAATTACTCAAACTTGCCTTTTTAGTGTATTGATCTATGGTTAGCAGTAGTGAGATGGTTAAAATTAAAGCAAGTATAAAACTTACTACGCAAAAAATAATCATATATTTTTTATTTTGAACTTTTAAGTAAAGTAAAACCCAAGTCAAGCCTGTGGAAGCTAACATAATGAAAATGATTAGAATATGAAAAAAATTAAAATATCCCATTTAAAAACACTTAGAATAAATTTTAATGTCAAAATTTTGACCTTCCTTAAAATCGGAAAATTTGGTTTTAAAATTAATGGTTTGGTTAGGGTTTATTGTTTCTTCTATAATGGTAGATTTGCTTTTTAAAGGTTTTATATTGTGCAATAAATCTCTAAAACTATTATTTTCATCACTTTTTTTAAAGACTTCCACATTTAATTTGCAATATTTAAAACTTTTTTTAGAAGTGTTTGTTAAGCTGTAATCAACACTTAATGAGGTGTCATATACAAAGTATTGTACATGATCTAAATTAGTTGTTCTAGATCTTACTTTGGTGTCAATTAAAAAATATCCCAAATATGCAATACTAATTGAACATAAAATTCCTAAAAAAATAACCATAAAAGCAAAAGCAGGTTTATTTCTAATAATTAAAGCAATAAATAAAGTGATAATAAAAAAAAATACAACCAAAGCTATTAGTAAAAAATCAATCAAGTGCAAATGGGTTGTATAAAAAACCATTTGCTCTCGAAAATACTGAACATTCATCAATTAATCTTTTAATTAGCTACCGAGCTCGTTCTTTTGTTATCTTTACTATCAACCCAAATATTTGGCACAGCTCCACCAGGTGTTAAGAAAATTTTAGCATCTTTGTTAACCTTAAGAGCCTCATTAAATTGCTTTTGAGTTTCGATTTGCTTTAAATCAAGTAAAGGATTGTTTAAACTTTTTGCTATTTCTCTGTTTGAATATGCTTGAGCATCAGCTTCAATTTTAACTGCACTCGCTCTACCTTTAGCACTAATAATGGTTGCATTTGCTTCCCCCTCAGCTAAAGCTGCTTTTTTAAGTGCTTCTTGGTTAGCTCTTTCAACCTCATATTTAGTTCTTTCAGCTTCTTGTTTGGCAATTTGCACTCTTTCGATTTGCTCTTTTACTTTTATAGGTAAGATAATTTCTCTAAGCTGTACTGCTTGGAGTTCAGCAGGCTCATTTGGTTGGCTTTCTATAGTTTTTCTAATGCCTTGATCAATTTGCACTGCTATGGTGTTACGATTTGTTGGAAGTTCTTCCGCAGTATATTGACCTACTACATTTCTTACTACATCTCTTACAACTGGATCAATGATTTTATTTTCCCAATTAAGCCCCCAAGTAGCTATGGTTTGAGGAACTTGCAAAGGATTTAATCTATATTGAACGGTTACATCAATAGATACAGGCAAACCTCTTGAATCAAGTACTGAAATACTATTTTTATTTACAACTCCTGAGCCTATTTGTAAATTTTCATTTACGCCTTCAATGGAAGCATAATTAATTTGTCTTACTCTAGTATCTACTATAGTGATTTTTTGCAATACTGGCATAAAAAAATGAAGTCCTGGCTCAAGCGGAGTAGGACTGTATTTACCCGTGGTAGACTTGATCCCCATTTCCCCTGAATTAACTATTGCAAAAGGTTTAAAAAGTGCAAAAACTAAAATAATCGCAATCGCACTATAAATTAATGGAGAAAATTTTCCAAAACCCTTGAAATTAAAATCAGGAGCTTTGAAATTTAAATTTTGCTTATTGTTGTTTTGATTGTTTTTTTTATTAAAATAATCATTCAAATCAGCTGGCATTTAGTTCCTTTATTAAATATAAGTTAGCATAGAAGCGTATTTTTCATTGCGTCCATAAACTATATCAAAATACGCATTTTGAAGCTTTGTTGTTAGCTCACCTCTTTTTCCATTTCCTATAATTCTTGCATCAATATTATTTATCGGAGTTATTTCTGCTGCAGTTCCTGTGAAAAATGCTTCATCGGCCACATAAACTTCATCTCTTGAAATTCTTTGGCGCATTACGCTTATGCCCAAATCATGTGCAATTTTTAAAACAGTATCTTGAGTGATACTTTTTAATGAAAAATCATTTGGCGGGGTGATTAATTTTCCATCTTTAACCATAAAAAAGCACTCGCCTGTTCCTTCTGCTACAAAACCCTCTTCATCAAGCATTAAAGCTTCTTCATATCCTGCTTCTATAGCTTCATATTTAGCCATTTGAGAATTCAAGTAATTTGCGCTTGCTTTGGCTTTACCTAAGCTAGATTTTACACTATTTCTAGCAAAAGAAGAAATTTTAACCTTAATACCTTTTTCCAAGCCTTCTTCGCCCAAATAAGCACCCCATTCCCAAGCAGCAATAGCCACTCTAACAGGAGCTTTAGCATGATAAACTCCCATTGTTCCATCACCTAAAAAGATCAATGGGCGCAAATAAGTGTTATTTTGAAAATCATTTGCTCTTAAAAGTTCAACTTGCGCATTTTCAAGTTCTTCTTGAGAAAAAGGTGAGTTGATTAAAGTGATTTTTGCAGACTCTAAAAGTCTTTTAGTATGTTCTTTTAATCTAAAAATTGCTAAACCATTTTGTGTTTTATAAGCTCTTGTTCCTTCAAAAACTGCATTTGCATAATGTAATGAATGTGTTAAAACATGAATTTTTGCATCATCAAAATTAATGATTTTTCCATCCATCCAAATTTTTTTTGCCCTAATCATAACCAAGCCTTTATTGAAAATAAAACTAATTTTATCAAAAATATACTAATAATTGCTAGAATATAGTAAAATTCTTTATTTAAAGCAAGGAAAAACAATGCCTATTATTAATATCAAACTTGCTAAACCAGAATTTAGCAAAGCGCAAAAAGAAGAGTTGATAGCAGATATTACAGAGCTTTTGCATACAAAATATAATAAGCCAAAGCAAAATATAGTCATAATGCTAGAAGATATTGAGCCATATAATATTGCTTTTGGTGGTGAAAGTGTAGAAAAATTAAGATTGAAAGGTAAAAAATGAAAGAATTACAAATTGGTGATAAAGCCCCGGTTTTTGAACTTTTAAATCAAGATGGAGTTAAAATTTCTCTAAGTGATTTTTTGGGTAAAAAAATTATTTTGTATTTTTATCCAAAAGATAATACCCCAGGTTGTACTACACAAGCTTGTGAATTTAGTCAAAATTATGAAGATTTTTTAGGACAAAATGCTGTGATTATAGGTATTAGTCCAGATAGTGTGAAATCACATGAAAATTTCATAAAAAAATATGATTTAAAACACACTTTGTTAAGTGATAGTGAAAAAGAAATTTGCAAACTCTATGGTGCTTGGGGTTTAAAGAAAAATTATGGAAAAGAGTATGAAGGGCTTATAAGATCTACTTTTGTAATTGATGAGGAAGGAAATATCGCAAAAATTTATAAAAATGTAAAAGCTAAAGATCATGCTTTTAAGGTGTTAAAAGAATTATGCTAGTGCATATTTGTTGTAGCGTGGATAGTCACTATTTCATACAAGAATTAAGCAAAGCCTATCCTGATGAGAAAATCATCGGGTATTTTTATGATCCAAACATCCATCCATATAGTGAGCATGAACTTAGATTTTTAGATGTTAAGCGTAGTTGTGATAAATTAGGCATTAAACTTTATAAGGGTGAATATGAGTATGAAAAATGGCTTGAGAGTGTAAAGGGCTATGAGGATGAGTCTGAAAAAGGCGCAAGATGTCAAATTTGTTTTGATTTTAGAATGCATAAAAGTGTTGAATTTGCCCAAAAAATAGGAGAAAAAAAACTTACAACAACTCTTTTAACATCTCCTAAAAAAGATTTAGAGCAATTAAAATTAGCTTTACAAAAAGAATGTGATAAATTTGGCATAGAGTTTTTGGCACCTGATTTTAGAAAAAATGGAGGCACACAAAGACAATTTGCCCTAGCAAAGCAAGATATGCTTTATCATCAAAATTATTGTGGTTGTATTTATGCGCTTTCTAAACAAAAAGGTCAAAAAGCCTTTATAGATGAGTTGATGAGTCCTATTAATAAACAAATATTGCCTTCAAGTATAGAAGAAAAAATAAAATTTTATAACCAAGTAAAAAGTTTAGAAAAAAAAGGCATTAAATTTGAAATTCAAAGAGAGAAATTTTTAAATTATCGTTTGTTAAGAGCTTTGATAAAACAAAACAAACAAGCCATAAAAACTCATGTTTTATTTTACTCACATTTTAAAAATTCTTATACCAAATTTAGTATTTTAGATGAGAGTTTAAAGTATTATAAAAGTGCAAAGGATGAGATTAATTTATGGAGTTTTGATTATTTTAATAGCTTATGTAAAATGCGATTTAAAAATTACGAAGATTTTTTACAAAATCCTTTAAAAATAGAGCAAGAAATCAAAATAAGGCAAAAGCATTTTGGTGCTTATGATCTTTCACCGGTGATTATTGTTGAAAATATTATTAAAGGCGCTTATGAATTTATGGCAAAAAGTGAAATTTATTTTGATAGTAAAGAAAAGATTGTGAAGTTATAAAACTTAATTAATTTATTAATATTTTTTTTGTAAAATCTGAATTTTGAATATATTTTAAGGCTAAATTTATGATAGATGTAATGCAAATTCAAAAAATTTTACCACATAGGTATCCATTTTTACTTGTAGATAAAATCGTAGAATTAAAAAACAAAGAAGTTGTTAGAGGTTATAAAAATATTAGTATAAGCGATCATGTTTTTATGGGGCATTTTCCAGATCATCCAATTTATCCAGGTGTGTTAATTTTAGAAGGTATGGCGCAAACTGGAGGGGTTTTAGCGTTTGAAAGTATGGATGATAAAGTAGATCCAAGCACTAAAGTAGTATATTTTACAGGTATTGATAATGCTAAATTTAGGAATCCAGTGCGTCCAGGCGATAGACTTGATTATGAAATGAGTGTGGTGAAAAATCGCGGAAATATGTGGATCTTTCAAGGAAAAGCTTTTGTAGATGGACAATTAGTAGCAGAAGCTGAACTTAAAGCTATGATAGTAGATAAATGATGAGCAAAATTCATCCAAGTGCAGTTATAGAAGATGGAGCTATTATAGCAGATGATGTTGTAGTAGAAGCTTATGCTTATGTTGGTAAAAATGCCAATATAGGTGCAAATACTATCATCAAACAAGGTGCAAGAATTTTACCCAATGTAACTATAGGTGAGAATTCTAAAGTGTTTTCTTATGCCATAGTTGGAGATATCCCACAAGATATATCTTATAAAGATGAGATAAACTCAGGCGTTATCATAGGAAAAAATGCGGTTATTAGAGAATTTGTTACTATTAATTCAGGTACAGCTAAGGGCGATGGATTTACAAGAATAGGTGATAATGCTTTTATCATGGCTTATTCTCATATTGCACATGATTGTATTTTAGGAAATCATATCATCTTAGCAAACAATGCTACTTTAGCAGGTCATGTAGAACTTGGAGATTATACCGTAGTAGGTGGGCTTACTCCAATACATCAATTTGTAAAAGTAGGCGAGGGGTGTATGATAGCAGGTGCTAGTGCGCTTTCTCAAGATGTGGTGCCATTTTGTTTAGCTGAGGGAAATCGTGCAAGTATTAGAAGTTTAAATTTAGTAGGGATTAGAAGACGTTTTGACAAAGAAGAAGTAGATGTTTTAAGCAAGGCTTTTAAATTTTTATTCAGACAAGGAAATCTAAAAGATAATGCTTTAAATTTATTAGAAAGTACTTCTAGTGAAAATGTTAAAAAAATGTGTAATTTTATCTTAGAAACAAAAAGAGGAATTCCTATATATAAGGAAAAGAACCATGGTTAAAAGATGTAGTTTTTGCAATGAAATAGAAACAAGTGAAAGAAGAATTTTAGTAAATGATTATAATAATGCCTTTATATGTGAGTATTGTGCTGAAAGCGCTTGCAATATTTTCTTTGGAGAGGAAAAAGAGCTAAAAAATAAAGAAGTTGATAAAGAAAATTTTAAAGACATAACTCCTAAAGAATTAAAAGCATATTTAGATAAATATGTCATCGGACAAGATAGAGCTAAAAAAATCTTTAGTGTAGGGGTGTATAATCACTACAAAAGGCTTTTTAGATCTGACTTAGAAGATGATGATACAGAATTAGCAAAATCAAATATTTTATTAGTAGGTCCAACAGGAAGTGGAAAAACTTTACTAGCGCAGACTTTAGCTAGATTTTTAGATGTGCCTATTGCAATTTGCGATGCGACTTCTTTAACTGAAGCAGGTTATGTAGGAGAAGATGTTGAAAATATTCTTACTCGTCTTTTGCAAGCTGCTGATGGAGATGTACAAAGAGCACAAAAAGGGATTATATTTATCGATGAGATAGATAAAATTGCAAGAATGGGCGAAAATCGCTCTATTACAAGAGATGTGAGTGGTGAGGGCGTGCAGCAAGCTTTACTTAAAATCATTGAAGGATCTTTGGTAAATATCCCACCAAAAGGCGGTAGAAAACATCCAAATCAAGACTTTATACAAATAGATACAACTAATATTTTATTTGTGTGTGGTGGGGCTTTTGATGGTATTGGTGATATTATTAAAAGAAAACTAGGCGATAATGTCATGGGATTTTTTACTGATGATAAAAAAGATGAAAAAGAAGCCTTGCTTCAAAGGCTAGAGCCTGATGATTTGGTGCATTTTGGGCTTATTCCTGAGCTTATAGGAAGATTACATGTGCTTGCTTCTTTAGAAGAGCTTGATGAAGAAAGCATGGTGCGTATTTTGACAGAGCCAAAAAATGCCATTATTAAACAATATCAAAAACTTTTTGCTATTGATAATGTGGAATTAAAATTTGAAGATGAAGCACTAAGAGAGATTGCTAAGCTTTCATTAGAGCGTAAAACAGGGGCTAGAGGTTTAAGAAGTATTATTGAAGAGATGATGGTAGATTTGATGTTTGATTTGCCAGAGTATAATGGATATAGCATAGTAATTACTAAAGAAGTGATCAAAGAAGGTGCAAAACCTTTATTTATAAAAAATAAAAAAGTTAAAGGCTGAGAATGATTTTAGATCAAATAATTGGATTTTTTTCAAGTGATATGGGGATTGACTTAGGTACTGCAAATACTTTAGTTTTGGTAAAAGATAAAGGTATAGTGATTGATGAACCTTCAGTTGTTGCAGTAGAGCGTGAAAGATATGGTAGGGTTAAAATTTTAGCTGTTGGAAAAGAAGCTAAGGAAATGGTAGGAAAAACCCCAGGTAATATCGAAGCAATCCGTCCTATGAAAGATGGTGTGATTGCTGATTTTGATATGACTGAAAAAATGATCCGTTATTTTATAGAAAAAACTCATAGAAGAAAATCTTTTTTAAGACCTAGAATTATCATTTCAGTTCCTTATGGATTAACCCAAGTAGAAAGAAAAGCAGTTAGAGAAAGTGCTTTGAGTGCGGGTGCTAGAGAAGTATTTTTGATAGAAGAACCTATGGCAGCAGCTATTGGTGCAAATTTACCAATTAGAGAGCCTCAAGGGAGCTTGGTGGTAGATATTGGCGGTGGCACAACTGAAATTGGCGTTACTTCTTTAGGTGGACTTGTAATATCAAAATCAATTCGCACAGCTGGCGATAAGCTTGATACTAGCATAGTAAATTATGTAAAAGAAAAATACAACCTTGTCATAGGTGAAAGAACGGGCGAGGAGATTAAAATCGCAATAGGCTCAGCAGTTCAGCTCCCAAAAGAGCTTTCTATGGTGGTTAAAGGGCGTGATCAAGTAACAGGATTGTTAAATAGAATTGAACTAACAAGTGAAGATGTAAGAGAGGCTATGCGTGAGCATTTAAAAGAAATCGCTGATGCTTTAAAAATCGTTCTTGAAATGATGCCACCTGATCTTGCGGCAGATATTGTTGAAAATGGTGTTGTTTTAACAGGAGGTGGAGCTTTAATACGTGGGCTTGATAAATATTTATCTGAAATTGTAAAACTTCCAGTATATGTAGCTGATGAGCCACTTTTAGCAGTTGCAAAAGGTACGGGTAAAGCTTTAGAAGAAATTTCATTATTACACCAGCTAACGAATGAAGAGTAAAATTCTTAGCGTTTTAATATTATCTTTTTTAGTATTTATTTCGTTTTATTATGGAGATGTAATAAAACGAAATGTTTTAGATTTAAATATTGCTATTGTTAATCAATTTTCTCAAAGTATTGATCTTTTAAAAAATAAATTCAACGAACATTTTAATCAAGCTGAAGAAATTAGAACTTTAAGAGAAAGAAATGCCGAGCTTGAGAAAAACAATATCTACATGAAAAACTTTGCTAATGAGCTAAATAACATTTTAAGCGATAAAAACTCAAGTTTTTATTATCCTAGTGTGAGCATAGTTAAGGCAACTTCTTATGCTCAAATTAGTGATTATCATAAGGTTTGGCTTGATGTTGACTATAAAGGAAAAATCAAAGGTTTAATTTATAATGGCTATACAGCAGGTATAGTTATAGAAAAAAATGGCAGAGCTTTGGGTCTTTTGCAAGGTGATGAGGAATGTATTTTTTCTGTTTACATAGGTAAAGAGCAAGCACCAGGTATAGCTTATGGAAGAAATGATTATGTTTTAGTTAAATATATCCCTAAATGGCTTGAGCTTAAAATGGGTGATAAGGTTTATACAAGTGGCTTAGATGAGATTTTCTTTTCAGGAATTCCAGTGGGAGAAATTTTTAAAATAGAAGAAGAGGGTGCTTATCAAAATGCTTATGTTAAACCTTATGTTAAAATGAAAACACCAAGTTATTTTTATATGGTAGAAAATTAATAGTAAAAAATTATTTATTTTAATTGATATAAATTATTATTTATAATTAAATATTACAATAGCTTCTAAGTTTGAAACTAGGAGCTTTAATGAAAAAATATATTAGCAGTTGTTTGGCTATTTGCTGTTTAAGTGGTGCTATTTATGCAAATGAAGTAGAATATGATGCACAAAAAATAGCAGATATTTTTTATCAACTTAATGCAGATCCTAAAAATCCAAAATCAAAAGTTAATCATGCAAAGGGCTTTTGTGCTATGGGAACTTTTGAGCCAGATTTGTCTATCAATAAAGAAGTTGATGTACCTTTATTAACACACAAAAGCTTACCAATCCAAGTAAGATATTCTTTAGGCGGGGCTTTTAAAGATGATAAAAGCAAAACAAGAGGCATGGCTATTAGAATTACTGATCCTAAAGATTCTGCTTCTTGGACTATGGTTATGCTAAATACAGAAATAAATTTCGCAAAAAATCCTAAAGAATTCGGTCAGTTTTTTGAAATGAGACTTCCTGTAAATGGTAAAGTCGATCAAGAAAAAATAAGCAAAATGATACAAGAAGTTGATTCTTATAGAAATTTTGCTGCATATACTGATAAAATTGGTATTAGTAAAAGTGTAGCAAATACTCCATTTTTTAGTATTCATACTTTTTATTTTAAACAAGCAGATAGAGAAAACTATTTACCAGCAAGATGGAAATTAGTTCCAAGTGAAGGTGTGGCATATTTAAATGAAGCACAAATGAAAAGTGCAAGTAGTGATTTTTTAAAAGAAGATTTTCAAAATCGCATAAAGGCTAATAAACCGGTGGAATATAAAATGTATTTAGTATATGCAAATAAAAATGATATTACCAATGAAACAACGGCTTTATGGAGTGGTAAGCACAAAGAAAGTCTAGTTGGGACTTTTAAGGTTAATGCCTTGAGCGATGAAGATTGTAATTTTGATGTATATTTTCCTTCGGATGTACCTCAAGGGGTTAATCCACCACAAGATCCTTTATTTGATATAAGAAATGAAGCTTATGCTATAACTTTTGGTAAGCGTCAATAAATTTTTTAGCTCTTTAAGAGCTAAATTCTTTGTTAAATTCAACTTCTAAAAAACTTATATTTGTTATAATTTGGCTAAAAATTCAGCTTAGGAAAATACATGCCAAAAAGAACAGATATAAAAAATATATTATTAATAGGCAGTGGGCCTATCGTTATAGGTCAAGCTTGTGAGTTTGATTACTCAGGAACTCAAGCAGCAAAAACCTTAAAAGAGCTAGGTTATAGAGTAGTTTTGATTAATTCTAATCCAGCTACGATTATGACAGATCCTGAATTTGCTGATGCAACTTACATAGAACCAATTACCAAAGAAAGTATTCTAAGTATTATCAAAAAAGAAAAAATCGATGCGATTTTACCTACTATGGGTGGTCAAGTTGCTTTGAATGTTGCTATGGAAGTTTATGAAAGTGGTGAGCTTGCAGATGTAAAATTTTTAGGTGCAAACCCTGAAGCGATAAAAAAAGGCGAAGATAGACAAGTTTTTAAAGAATGTATGAAAAAAATTGGTATGGATTTGCCAAAATCTATGTATGCGTATAATTATGAAGAAGCTTTAAAAGCTGTTGATGAGATTGGTTTTCCTTTGATGATTAGAGCTTCTTTTACCTTAGGTGGTGCAGGAAGTGGCGTGGTGTATAATATGGATGAGTTTGCAGAACTTGCAAATACTGCTTTAGCGCTAAGCCCTATCCATGAAATTTTAATCGAAGAAAGCTTGCTTGGTTGGAAAGAATACGAAATGGAGGTTATCAGAGATAAAAATGATAATTGTATTATCGTTTGCTCTATTGAAAATGTTGATCCTATGGGGGTTCATACAGGCGATTCTATTACTATAGCTCCTGCTTTAACACTTACTGATAAAGAATACCAAGCGATGCGTAATGCTTCTTTTGCTATTTTAAGAGAAATTGGAGTAGATACAGGTGGATCAAATGTGCAATTTGCTATCAATCCAACTAATGGTAGAATGATAGTTATTGAAATGAATCCTAGGGTTTCAAGATCTTCAGCCCTAGCTAGTAAAGCTACGGGCTATCCTATAGCTAAGGTAGCTACACTTTTAGCAGTTGGATTTAGTTTAGATGAGATTAAAAATGATATCACAGGAACTCCTGCTTCATTTGAACCGGTAATTGATTATATCGTAACTAAAATTCCTCGTTTTACTTTTGAAAAATTCCCAAATGCAAGCACAGAGCTTGGCACTGCTATGAAAAGCGTGGGTGAGGTTATGGCTATAGGGAGAACTTTTAAAGAAAGCATTCAAAAAGCACTTTGCTCACTTGAGAGAAATTTAAGTGGGTTTGATACTATAGAATGTGATAAAAATGAGCTTTTAGCAAAAATCCGCCAAGCTAATGAAAAACGCTTGCTTTATATAGCACAAGCTTTTAGAGAAGGTTTTAGCACACAAGAGCTTTTTGAGCTTTGCAAAATAGACCCTTGGTTTTTAAATCAAATCAAAGAAATAGTAGAATTTGAAAATCAAATAGATATGGATATTTTAAGTAATAAGCAACTATTAAGAAAAGCTAAAACCTTAGGTTTTTCAGATAAAAAAATCGCTAGCTTAATTAATCAAAAAGATAATCTTGAGTTAAGCCAAAATGATATTTATTATGCAAGAATTAAGCATAAAATCATCGCTCAATATAGTGAAGTAGATACTTGTGCAGGCGAATTTGAAGCATTGACTCCGTATTTATACTCAAGTATTAATGCAAATGAAGCTACACAAGTAAAAGAAAGTAAAGATAAAAAAGATAAAAAAGTGATGATTATAGGTGGTGGACCAAACCGCATAGGACAAGGCATTGAGTTTGATTATGCTTGCGTTCATGCTTCTTTTGCTCTAAAAGATATGGGTGTAAAAACTATAATGTATAATTGTAATCCAGAAACGGTTTCAACAGATTATGATACAAGTGATATTTTATACTTTGAGCCGATTGATTTTGAGCATTTAAGAGCGGTTATTGATAGAGAAAGACCAGATGGAGTGATAGTGCATTTTGGTGGTCAAACTCCGCTTAAATTTGCAAAACGCCTTAGTGCTTTTGGAGCAAAGATCATAGGAACAAGTGCAAGGGTGATAGATTTAGCTGAAGATAGAAAGAAATTTGCTAAATTTATTGAAGATCTAGGTATAAATCAACCTAAAAACGGTACAGCCATAAGTGTAGAAGAAGCCATTATAAAAGCAAATGAAATAGGCTATCCTGTGCTTGTTAGACCAAGCTATGTTTTGGGTGGCCGTGCAATGCGTGTGGTGCATGATGAGAGCGAGCTTAGACTTTATATGCAAGAAGCAGTAGATGTGAGTGATAAATCTCCGGTATTAATTGATCAATTCTTAGACAATGCAACTGAGCTTGATGTAGATGCGATAAGTGATGGAAAAGAAGTTTATGTAGCAGGCATTATGGAGCATATTGAAGAAGCAGGAATTCACTCAGGCGATAGTGCTTGCTCTTTGCCTGCTGTAAATATTGATGAAGCTATGCTTGAAATGATTGAGCAAAAAACAAAAGATATTGCTTTAAATTTAGGTGTAGTAGGGCTTTTAAATATACAATTTGCCATTCATGATAATAAACTTTATATGATAGAAGTAAACCCAAGAGCTAGTAGAACCGTGCCTTTTGTGAGTAAAGCTACAGGAATTCCTTTAGCTAAGGTTGCAACCCGCGTGATGTGGCAAGGAAATTTAAGAGAAAGTTTGAAATTTTATGATACCTTTAAAGTGGTAGAGGAAAAAAATGGAATTTTAAGAGCTAAAAAACCAAAACACATTAGCGTAAAATCAGTGGTATTTCCTTTTGCCAAGCTTAGTGGAAGTGACCTTGAGCTTGGGCCTGAAATGCGCTCAACCGGTGAGGTTATGGGGGTAAGTAAAGACTTTGAAAACTCTTATGCAAAAAGCCAACTTGCTTCTTCAAATTTCTTACCAGAAAGTGGTAATGTGTTTTTATCATTAAGAGAGCAAGATAAAAAATATGCAGTAGATTTAGCTAATGAATACATTAAGCTAGGTTTTAAAATCATTGCTACAAGTGGAACTTATAAAATTTTACAAGAAGCAGGTTTGGAGTGTGAGTTTGTGCATAAAATTTCTGAAGGACGTCCAAATGTAGAGGATAAGTTAAAAAATTCTCAAATTCAACTTGCTATTAATACTAGCGATGAGCATAGTTTTAGAGGTGATACTAAAAAAATTAGAGCAAATATTTTACGCTTTAAAACTCCGTATTTTACAAACCTAAGAGCAGCGTATGCAGGTGCTAAAGCGATTAAAGCTATACAAAATAAATCGTGTCTTGAAGTAAAGAGTTTACAAGAATACTTAAAAGCATGATTTATCTTGCTCAAACTGATACAACAGCAGGGTTTTTAAGCAAGGACTTAAAAGCCCTTAATACTTTAAAAAAAAGGCCTTTAAGCCAAGATTGTTTGATTACCACAGCTAAATTTGGTGAGCTTAAAAAACTTACAAGAGTACCAAATCATTTTAAAAATACTATTAGAAAATCCAAAAAAACTACTTTTTTATATCCTAATTCTAAAGCAATACGCGTTGTAAAAGATTGTGCTCATGAGGAATTTTTAAAAGAGTTTGATTGGCTTTATTCTACTTCTGCAAATCTTCATGGAAAAAAATTTGATCTAAATTGGGCTATGCAAAATGCAGATAAAATAGTAGATGAAAAGTTTTTTGAAAGTGGAGCCTCAAAGATTTTTAAACTTCGAGGCGTTAAAAAAGTTAAACTGCGTTAATTTCCAAGCGGCCAAAATACTTTTGGCTCTTCGCCGATTTTTGCTTGTCCATGATACATTCCAAGTTTATCTTTAGTCCAAGCATAACCAACTTTTCCATTTTTATCTATAGAGATGATTCCACCTGTGCCACCAAGTTTTGCAACTTGTTTGATAGTTTCTTCAGCTGCTTTTTGCACTGAAAGTTTTTTGTATTTATACAAAGATGCAACTTCATGAGCTGCAGCTACTCTTATGTAAATATCACCTGTCCCTGTGCAAGAAATTGCTACTGAGTCATTATTTGCATAATTTCCTGCCCCTATGATAGGAGAATCCCCAATGCGTCCTGTCATTTTATTTGTAGTGCCACCTGTGCTTGTACCTGCTGCTAGGTTGCCATTTTTGTCTAAAGCTATTGCACCTACTGTGCCTAAATATGGCTCAGTGCTTACACCAAGATGAGCTTTGGCTTTGTCACTATCTAATAAAACCTCCTTGCTTTTTTTAGCTTCTTGAAGTTGTTTGTATCTGTGTTCTGTAAAGAAGTATTTTTGTCCTACTATTTCTAAGCCATGTTTTTTGGCTAATTTATCTGCTCCCTCTCCCGCTATTAAAGTATGAGGTGTTTTTTCCATAACAAGTCTTGCTGCTTCTATAGGATTTTTAATCGTCCTAGCCATAGCAACTGCACCTGCTTTTAAATTTTTTCCATCCATTAAAGATGCATCAAGTTCATTAAATCCATCAGAAGTAAAAACAGCGCCTTTTCCAGCATTAAATTCAGGACTATCTTCCATTACTTTAATGGCAGCTATAACTGCATCAACCGAGCTTCCTCCTTTTTCAAGTATGCTTTGACCCGCTTTTAAAGATTCTTTCATTACCTTTTCTCTTTTGGTAAATTCTTCTTTAGTAAGTCCTAAGCCACTTGTCCCACCGTGTATAACGATAATAGGCTCAAAATCTTTTGCAAAAGTATTATTGCTTGTTAAAAATGCTAAACTAGCTAATACTAATAAAGCTTTTTTGCTACCTGCTAAAAATTTCATATTTATCTCCTTTTTTTGTAAGCTATGTATTATATTAAATATATATTAAATAAAAATTAATTTAAAATAATAAATGTGAAAAAACAAAACAAATAATTTATATTTTCTGTAAAATATTTAATATAAAGATAATATTTTATATAGTTATATTACAATAGACATAACTATGTTAAATTGGAGGTAAAATGATATTTAAAACAATTATTGCAAGAAGAATTTCTATATATACTGCTTTGATTTTGTGTATAGGTTTTGGGGTTTTTGTGGGGTTAAATTATTATTCTTCTAAAAGAGATATTTTACAAAGTATTACACATGGAAAACAAGAAAGTGTCAAAAATGGTAGAAGTTTTACCGAGCTTTATTTTAATTCTAAGAAAGAAGATATAGAAAAAATAACTCAAAGTATTACTTCCAATAAAGATTTGAGTGAAGATTATATCGCTGGTTTTTTAGAGCATGTTTTTACTTTATACTCTTTTACGGCTATTTATGTTGGGTATGAAAAGGATGGAAGTTTAATTGATGTGGATATTAATTCTAAAGGAAAGCATTTCTTTTTAAATCAAGAAAAAGATGGATTTGATGCTAGAACAAGGGATTGGTATAAACTTACAAAAGATACTAAAAAAATTAATATTTCAGATCCATTTGTGGATGTTGTGACTAAAAAAATGGTTGTATCTATAACAGCTCCTATAGAGATAAATGGAAAATTCTTAGGGGTATTGGCAGGTGAAATTTTTCTTGATGATATGCGAAAGGCTTTTGAGGGGTTAAAAATAACACCAAGTAATAGTGTATTTTTAATAAATGATAAAGGAAATTTAATAGCACATTCTTCAGGATATATTGATATTAACAAAGAAACCGAAATAGCAAATGCTATTAAAATGTTTATAGAAGTAGCAAGACTAACACCTAATGAACCAACAAATTTGATTGAATATACATTGAAAAATGATAAACGTGTAGCTGTATGTTTAAACACTACAAATGGAATGATGTTGTGTTCTGCAAATTCATTGAAAGATTATGACAATATTTTCAATAAGCTTTTGATAACACAAATTGTTTTTGGAATAATGTTTGTGTTGATTATTATTGCTATTTTAGGAGGAATGGTAGATTATTTTCTTAAAAAGATTATTATTATTAAAAATACATTAGAGAGTTTTTTTGATAGTTTAAATTATAAAAAACAAATGGATTCTATAAAGATTAATCTTAAAGGAAATGATGAATTTTCAATTATAGCACGTGAAATTAGCGAAAGTATTGCAAATACTCAAAGTAATTTACACAAAGATCAAGAAGCAGTGATGGAAAGTGTGCAAAAAGTTAAGAAAATAGAATTAGGAGATTTATCTGTTAGAATTGAAAAAAACCCAGTAAATCCACAACTTATTGAATTGAAAAATATTCTAAATGAAATGCTAAAAGTTTTAGAAGAAAAAGTAGGATCTAACATCAATGAGCTTGATAGAGTGCTTGAAAGTTATAAGGCATTAGACTTTTCAACACAGGTTCAGAATGCAAAAGGTAATGTAGAAATTACAACAAATGTTTTAGGTGATGAAATTAAAAAAATGCTTATTTCTTCCTCTACTTTTGCAAAAGAACTAACTTTGCAAAGTGTAAAACTAGAAGAATCTATGCAAAAATTAGTAGATGGGACACACTCTCAATCTCAATCACTTGAAAAATCAATACACGCGGTAGATCAGATCAATATTTCCATGCAAAATGTGGGGGATAAAACAAAAGAAGTAGTAACACAAGCTGATAATATCAAAGAAATTGTGAATGTGATTAAAGATATAGCAGATCAAACTAATTTGCTAGCTTTAAATGCAGCTATTGAAGCTGCACGTGCGGGTGAACATGGCAGAGGTTTTGCGGTGGTGGCAGATGAGGTACGTCATTTAGCTGAAAAAACAGAGAAAAGCTTAGGGGAGATAGAAGCCAATGTTAATATTTTAGTTCAAAGTGTTAATGATGTTTCTATATCAATGCAAGAGCAAACACAGAGTATTACTCAAATTAATGATGCTATAGTTAATTTAGAAGATGTTACAAAGGAAAATGTAGAAATTGCTAATTTCACAAATGAAGCTACCAAAGCTGTAGGAAACATATCTCAATCTATATTAAAAGAGGTAGAAAGTAAGAAAATTTAATTTTATAGAGCTTATTGTTTTGTAAATTTAGCTATAATTTGCGCTTTTGAAAAAAGGTAGATTATGATAGAAAGAACAAAAATAAGCTCTAATTTTGGTTGGTTTATGGTGATTTTAGGTGGTTTGGTTGAGTGTTTTTGGGTGAGTGGCTTAAAATACTCAACTGAAATTTGGCATTATGCTTTAACAGCCATTGGGGTGTGTATATCTTTTACATGTTTTTTAAAAGCTTGTGAAAGACTTGAAGTAAGTATTGCTTATAGTGTTTTTGTAGGTATTGGCACGGTTGGAGTGGTGCTTAATGAGATGTTTATTTTCAATGAGCCAAGTTCTATTGTCAAGCTTACTTTAATAGCCATTTTGCTTTTAAGTATCATAGGCCTTAAAATCATTAGCAAGGAAGCTAAGTAATGGAATGGTTTTTTTTATTTTTAGCGACCGCTTTTGAAATTTTTGGTGTGATTATTATGAAGCAACTTGTAAGCACTAAAAATAAGCTTTATCTTTTAGCTTTGATAGTATGTTTTGGTTTTTCGTTTGGATTTTTAAGTCTTAGCATGCAAAGCATTGCTATGAGTGTGGCTTATTCTATATGGACAGGAGCTGGAACTGCAGGTGGAGTTATCATAGGGGTGCTTTTTTATAAAGAAAGCAAAAGCTTTTTAAAGCTTTTTTTGATTGCTCTTATCATTGCTTGCACCGTGGGTTTAAAAATACTTTCATAGGTTTAAAATGAAAATATACATTAGTGGTATAGACACAGATGTTGGTAAAACTTATCTAAGTGCTAGAATTTGTAAAGAATTAGGTTTTGATTATTTTAAGCTTATCCAAGCAGGTATGCCAAAAGATAGTGAGGTAGTAGCTCAATTTAGCCCAAAAACTAAGATTTTCAAAGAAGGTGTGTTTTTGCAAACCCCTGCTTCACCACATAAAGGTAGGATTTTAGAAAATTTAAGCTATAAAGCTTTTGATATACAAATTCCACAAAGTGAAAAACTCATTATCGAGTTAGCTGGTGGGCTTTTTTCGCCCCTTGATGATGAAAAAACAATGATTGATTATATGAGTGCGTTTAAGCACCCTACGATTTTAGTTGCAAAAGACTATCTAGGAAGTATCAATCACACGCTTTTAAGTATAGAAGCACTAAAACAAAGAGATATTAAAATCCTTGCTTTAATCTTAAAAATCCAAGATGCTTTTAGCAAGGATTTTATAAGTAATTATGCTAAAATTCCTATCATAGAATTTGATGATAAAGTGTGCGAAAAACTTTCAAAAATCCTTGAAAATCTCTCTTAAAGACTGCACTACATAAGCAATCTCATCTTCATTTATAACATATGGTGGCATGAAATAAATTGTATTTCCAAGCGGTCTTAAAAGCAATCCTTTTTCTAAGGCTCTTTGAAAGACTTCAAGTCCTGCTCTTTGATATTTGCTTTTTTGTATGTCAAATGCACCTACCATGCCTAAATTTCTAAAATTTCCTAAAAAGTCAAATTCTTTTAAACTCTCCCATTGAGTTTTTATAAAAGCACTTTTGATTTTATTTTTTGTGATGATATTTTCTTTTTCAAAAATATCCAAAGTCGCATTAGCTGCCGCACAAGCTAGGGCATTGCCTGTGTAAGAGTGAGAATGTAAAAAGGCCTTTTGGCTCTCATAGCTATCATAAAATTTCTCATAAATTTCATCTTTAGTAAGCACCACTGAAAGTGGTAAATACCCACCCGTGATACCTTTAGAAAGGCATATATAATCAATACTTTGTGAGCAATAATCTAGCGCAAACATCTCTCCCGTGCGTCCAAAACCTGTGGCTATCTCATCAAATATCACTTGCACACTATAATCTTTAACAAGTTTAACCGCCTCATCTAAATACCCAAGCTCATACATATGCATATTACCTGCACATTGAAGTAAAGGCTCAAGTATAAAAGCACAAATTTCATGATGATGATTTTTTAAAATGCTTTCTAAAATTTCAAGTTCTTTTGTATAGTCTTTGCTTGTTGGAACAGGCGTTGTGATACTTTTTAAAAGTAAAGGCTCATAGGTTTTTTTATAAAGTGCTACATCACCAACGCTTAATGCGCCTAAGGTTTCACCATGGTAAGAATTGCTAAGTGATAAGAATTTATCCTTTTTAGAGCCATTGTTTAAGTGGTATTGAAAACTCATTTTTAAAGCCACTTCTATGGCTGAACTACCATTGTCTGCAAAAAAGCATTTATCAAAAGGTAAAAGCTTGCAAAGCCTTTGTGAAAGCTTTATGATAGGCTCATGTGAAAAGCCTGCAAGCAAGACATGCTCTAAATTTTGAAGTTGATCTTTGATTTTTTTATTGATGTATTCATTACAATGGCCAAAGATATTCACCCACCAAGAGCTAATGCAGTCTATGTAAGATTTTTCATCAAAATCATACAAATATACTCCCTTAGCCTTTTTTATAGGTATTAAAGGTAAAAACTCATGATCGCTCATTTGCGTGCAAGGGTGCCAAATGTGTTTTAAATCTAGTTCTTTTAAATTCATTTTTACTTCTTTGATTTTTATTACTAATGATACTACAATTAAGTTTATGTGTTATCTTAAAAATAGCAATCACTTCTTTTAACATTTTTTGTATAATTGAATATTTAAATAGTATAACAATAGGTTGAGTATGCAAATTGCACAAATTTTAGATGCATTAAAACAACAAGATAATTTTAGAATTCTACGCTCATTAAAACATGAGGGAAAATATGTTATTTATAATGAGCAAAAATTGCTAAATTTAGCGAGCAATGATTATTTAAATTTAAGCAATGAAAAAGCATTAAAGCAAGATTTTTTAACGCATTTAAAAGAATTTGAATTTTCTAGTTCAAGTTCAAGAAGCTTGAGTGGAAATTATGCGATTTTTGATGAATTTGAAAGCTTTTTAGAAGCTAAGTTAGGCAGAAAAATCTTACATTTTAACAATGGCTATGCTTTAAATGTTAGCTGTTTGCAAGCTTTAGCAAGCATTAAAAATACTTTGTTTTTAGCAGATAAGCAAGTACATGCAAGTATTATCGATGGTTTAAGGCTTGGCGGGGCTAAATTTATAAGATTTAAACACAATGATATAAAGCATTTGCAAAGCTTAGTGCAAAAACATTATAAAGAATTTGAAAATATCATCATCATAAGTGAAGCGCTATTTAGCATGGATGGGGATTTTGCACCTATAAAAGATTTTGTAAGCCTAAAAAAAGAGTTTAAAAATATCAAAATTTACATTGACGAAGCCCATAGCATAGGGTGTTTTAGTGATGATGGTTTGGGTTATGTGAAATTTTTGGGCTTGGAAAAGGAAGTGGATTTTTTAGTTTTTACCTTTGGTAAGGCCATAGCTTCCATGGGAGCTTGCATGATAAGTGATGAAAAAGATTTTTTTATCAACAAAGCAAGAGCCTTTATATACTCAACTGCTATTGCACCTATCAATGTAGCTTGGACTTTGCATGTTTTTAAGCATTTGCATGAATTTAATGCTCAAAGAAAAAAGCTTTTAGAGTTAAGTGCTTGGTTTAAAAATGCTTTAGCAAGTAAAGGTGCAGTTTTAGGTGAGGCTTATGTGATATCTTTTATTTTAGGACAAAATGCACTAGCTAGTGAAATTTCACAAAAGCTTTTAGAAAATGGTATTTTTGCACCTGCTATTAAAGAGCCAACCGTGGCTAAAAATACAGCTAGAATTCGCTTTTCTTTGCATGCTGGTTTAGTGAAAAAAGACTTAGAAAAGGTTTTGGAGGTACTTTGAAAACTCATTTTTTACATGAAAATGCAAATTCATGTGAGTTAATTTTATTTTTTTCAGGATTTTGCTCACATTTTAGCCATTTTTCACATTTAAAAAGTGATGTAAATGTTTTAATGGTGTATGATTATACGAGTTTTGATTGGGAAATTAATCTTCATAAATTTGAAAAAATCACTCTTGTTGGCTTTTCTATGGGAGTTTGTGTAGCGAGTAAAATTTTAAAAGATATAAAATTTGATAAAAAAATAGCCATAAATGGCACAAATTTACCTATAGATGATGAATTTGGGATTAAAAAAGCCATTTTTAAACTTACGATGAAAAGGTTTGCTTTAGAGGATTTTAAAGCAAATTTGCTTGAAAAAAGAATGAGTTTAAGTGATGAATTTTACTTTGAAAAAAACGAGCATTTAAAAGCAGAACTTTTAAGCTTATATGAGTTTTGCACTAAAAACTTAAATGAAAATTTCACTTGGGATAAAGCCATAATCAGTAAAGAGGATAAAATCTTTCCACCAAAGCATGTTTTAAATTTTTTCAAAGAAAAGGCAATGTTTATCGATGAGCCACATTTTGCATTTTTTAAATACCACACTTGGGAAGCACTTTGCAAACTTTCATAAGAGCAAAAGACACTTATAGTGCAAATACACCTGTGCAAAAAGACATGGCTAAAGAGCTTTGTAAAATGCTTAGTGAAAATGATTTGAGCGATTTTAAAGCGGTATTTGAGTTTGGCTGTGGGGTAGGGGTTTTTAGTAAGACTTTGCAAGAGTGTATTAAATTTAAGCATTATTTTTTAAATGACATTTATCCTTTTGAAAATCCTTGTAAGTTTGATGAATTTGGTGTTTTTGATATGAATGAGCTTAAAAATCATCATTTTTATACGAAAAAATTTGATCTTATAGTTTCAAATGCTTGTATGCAGTGGCTAAAGATAGATGAGCTTTTAGAAAATCTTGCAAGCATGCTAAATAAAAATGGGATTTTGCTTTTTTCTACTTTTGGAGAAAAAAATTTCACTCAAATAAAGCAAAGCACTAATTTATCACTTGAATATTTAACTTTAGAGCAAATTACACAAAAGCTTTCTAAAAAATTTAAGATCATAAAGGCAAAAGAAGAATTAAAAGAGTTAAAATTTGATCACACTTTAGAGCTTTTTAGGCATTTGAAATTAAGCGGGGTAAATGCTTTGAGTGAAAAATTTTTCATAAGCAAGGCATTTTTAAAAAACTATGAAAAAGAATTTCAAAATACCTTGACTTATCATCCTTTATTTTTTATGTGTCAAGTTTATTAAATTTGATAGATATTTTTTTGCTAATTCTTCTCTTAGATAAAGTTTATTAAAATCACTTATATCCATACATAAAGCAAAAGCATAAATTTGATGAGTTTTTTTGTCTTTTATAAAACCTACGATTTGTCCGTATTTTTCTTTTCCCCAGCCTGTTTTTGCAAAAAACTCATAATGATCATTTTCACTAAGTTTTATTATATTTATAATTTCTTTTTGTATATTTTTAGGATAATCTAGTGCTAAATTTGCAAGTTTAAAAAGTAAAGTGGATTGCTCTTTAGGACTAATTTGCAAAGAATTATCAAGCCAAAATTCATCGATTTTACTTATTTTTTGGTTGCCATAGTTGAGTTTATTTAGGTTTTTTTGCATTTTTTCCAAGCCTATTTTTCTAGCTAGTTCTTTATAGGCAGGAACTTGAGATCTTTGCATAGCTAGGGCTAAATTTGCGTCATTTTTCCAAGAGGGTGAAAATACTTTTTCGCCTTTGTAATGATAAAAAATCTCATTAGTATTTTTCACAATACCTTCATTAAGTGCGATTAGGGCGTTGAAAATTTTAAAAGTAGAGGCAGGTAGAATGCGTTTGTTTGCTTTTTTAAAATCATTGCTATAATAATTCTTGCCATCATAAGCTATAAAAACTCCACTTTCATTGTAATCTTTAAAAAGATTTTCTAAATTTTCATTTGCCAAAGTAAAAGAGCAAAAAAGGCTAAAAAGTAAAAGTATTTTTTTCAATTTATTTCCTTTTTCATGAAGAAATTTTTTAATTCTTGTTGATCTCTTATAGCAATGTTTTCTTTGATGATTTTAAATCCTGCTTTTAAAAAGAAATTTTTAGCACTAAGGCTAGCAAAAGTATAAATTTCACTATAAGGGTAGTTTTTAAGAGCAAATTCTAATAAAGCTTTGCCATAACCTTGATGAGTATAGCTTGCATGAGTAAAGCAAAGATCGAGTGTTTTTTCTTCTAAATTTATATTTATAAAAGATATGATTTGGCCTTTTTCTTCATAAACAAAGCCTAGTTGATTTTGAAATTTTTCCTCCCAAGCTTTTTGGTCTATATTAATCCATGCATGAATTTGCTCTTTTGTATAATCATTTTTACAAAGAGTAGATACGCTTTGCTTAAAAAGCTTGATACAAGAAGCTAAGTCTTTTATATCAAGCTTTCTTATCAAGCACTTTCCTTAAAGCCAAAGAAGCTAAAGCAAGCCCAAAAGAGGCTGTCACACCCATAAATGAGCCAAGATCTTTACAATGAGCTTCTTCATCTGAAAATACCACATCAAAGTCTCCTTTAAAGCCTGATTTTCTAAGCTCATAGCGGAATTTTTTAGCTAGGGCATCGCCGTGAGTTTTAAATATGCTTGTCGTTTTGATACGTGTTGGATCAAGCTTTCTAGCTCCACCGGTTGATGAGATAAAAATTTGTTTTTTCAAATCAACCAAATTAGCCAAAGCAACCTTAGCAGGTATATCATCAATCGCATCAATGATTAAATCAAACTCACTTAGATCAAAACTTTTCAAAAACTCATCATCGATTTTACTAACTATACCTTTGGCATTGTAAATGCGTTCAAAAACCTTAGCTTTTTCTTCACCTATATTTTCACTATGAAGCTGGCGGTTTTGATTAGTAGTTTCAAATTTATCCGCATCGATTAAGGTTAGATTGCTAAAGCCACTTCTAAAAAGCGCATCAATGCAAATTCCACCAACTCCACCCAAACCACAAACTAAAACTTTGGTATTTTGAAATTTAATAAAATTATCTTCATTAACAAGCCATTTTATACGCGTGTATCTATCCATTTTTCATCCATTTTTTGAGATTTTTCATTTGTTTATAAGCTGTTAGATCAAGCATTATAGGGGTTATTGTGGCATAACCTTGTTTTAAAAGTGCTATGTCTGAGTCTTTTTCATTTTCATGATCAAGATTAGCAGCAGCTAGCCAGTAGTATTCTACACCTCTTGGATTTGTATTTGAGTGTGCTTCATAACTATAAATTCTTTTACCTGCTTTACAAATTTTTAAGCCTTGAAAGGCTGTTTTGCTAGAAGGAAAGTTGATATTTAAAAATTCTTTTTTATCTAAAGGAAAGCCCTTTTCAAAGATATTTTTGACTATTTTTTTAGTAAGTTTTAAAGCAAGTTTATAATCAAGCTCTTTTTGGCTATCTTTGTAAAATTGTGATAAAGCTATGGCAGGAATTCCATGAAGTACAGCTTCCATAGCACCTGCGCAAGTTCCTGAATAGGTTATATCTTCACCTACATTGGCACCTTTGTTAATCCCACTTATGACAAGATCAGGCAAACGCTTTTTATATAAAGCATGCAAAGCAAGATAAACGCAATCTGCAGGTGTGCCATCATCAAGCTTGTAAAATCTTTTACCAACCTTGTGAAATCTTAAAGGTTTGGTTAGTGTTATAGAGTGTGAGCATGCTGATTTTTCACTAGCAGGAGCTACTATGGTAATTTTAGCTTTAAAATACTTTCTTAGCATTTTAATAAGCTTTTTTAAACCTTCACTTTCATAGCCATCATCGTTTGTTATTAAAATTTCTTTCATGTTTTTTCCTTTTTTTAAATTTTAACACAAGTAATACAATATTTTTTATTGCTAAATTGTTTTTTCATTTTTTAAATATTAAAATTATAGTTTTGATTAAATTTTTAAAGGAAAGAATGATGTCAAAACTTTTGCTTTTTAGTGCTTCTGGTTATAAAGATAGTGCGTATCTAAGTCATACTAGAGAATTTATAGATGATTTTTTAAAAGAAAATTCCATGAAAGATGAAGAAATTCTTTTTATACCTTATGCAGGTGTTAGAAGGACTTATGATGCTTATGAAGCTAGGGTAAAAGAAGGCTTAAAAAAAGATAATATCAAATCATTACACCATTTTGAAAATTTAAAAGAAGCAATTTTAAATGCAAAAGTTTTTTTAGTAGGTGGAGGCAATAGCTTTATGCTTTTGCATAAATTATATGAAAATGATTTGC
The DNA here is from genome assembly GCF_024723675.1 of Campylobacter sp. 1569. Classification (NCBI taxonomy): domain Bacteria; kingdom Pseudomonadati; phylum Campylobacterota; class Epsilonproteobacteria; order Campylobacterales; family Campylobacteraceae; genus Campylobacter; species Campylobacter sp. 1569. Next base: position 56,426 of record NZ_JANQDB010000005.1, on the reverse strand, counting down.
TTGAAGTGTTAAAAGAACGTATTGAAAAAGGAGCTTGTTATATGGGTTGGAGTGCAGGCTCAAATATAGCAGGACTTAGCATAAAAACAACTAATGATATGCCTATTGTTATGCCAAAAAGTTTTGATAGTTTAGGGGTTTTTCCTTATCAAATCAACCCGCATTTTATTAGTGGTAAAATTCCTGGCCATAATGGAGAAAGCAGAGAGGAGCGCTTGGAAGAGTTTTTATTAACTAATCCAAAAGACATTGTTTATGCTATACCGGAGGGTTCTGCATTAAAAGTGCAAGATGATAGCTTAAAAATCATAGGTCATCATGATGTGCTAAAGCTAAGCTATCCTTTTAATGTGGAATATTTAAAAGTCAATCAAATAACTAAAATCTAAAGGAGAAAAATGCAAACTTTTTATCTTTTAGCTGCGATTTTTGGTATTGTGGCTGTGGTTTATTTGCTTATTAAAAAAGTAGAAACAAAAACAGCTTTAATTAGTGTTGGTTTTATTTTATGTTTGATTTCACTTAAGCCCATTGAAGCTTTGAGTGCTTTTACGCATGCTATGGTGCAACCTGCTTTGATTAAGGCAATTTGTGCAAGCATGGGCTTTGCTTTTGTGATGAAAGTGACTAGGTGTGATAAGCATTTGGTTAAACTACTTACAACACCTTTGAAAAATGTAGGATTTTTCTTAATCCCGCTTGCTTTTATAGTGACTTTTTTTATTGCTATTGCTATACCTTCCGCAGCAGGATGTTCAGCTGCAGTTGGTGCGACTTTGATACCGCTTTTAATGGCTTCAGGTATAAAACCTGCTATGGCAGCAGCAACAGTGCTTTGTGGAACTATAGGAGGAATTTTAAGTCCAGGTGTTTCTCATACGGCTTTGATTTCTGAAATTTCGGGGAAAAATATACAAGAAATTGTTTTAACTCAAACTCCAAATGCATTAACGGCAGGAGTAATAGTGATGATTTCTTTGATGATTATGGCAGTGATTTTTAAAGATTATCAAAAAGGGCAAGTTTTTGAAGTGGCTAATCAAAACAAGACTGAAGATAATATTGAAAAAGTAAATGTATTTTATGCGTTTATGCCTTTAGTGCCTTTAATTGTGCTAATCATAGGCGCAAGTCCTTTAAATGATTATGAGTTTTTAACATGGACAAAAGAAGTTGGAGTTGCTGAAGCTATGCTTTTAGGAGCGATTATAGCTTTAGTAGTAACTATGAGCAAGCCTGATAATATTTTTAAAGAGTTTTTTAATGGTATGGGAAAATCTTATGCAGAGATTATAGGGATTATCATAGCTGCTAGTGTTTTTGTTGCAGGTTTAAAAGCATGCGGGGTAATTGATATCATCATAGAATGGCTTAAAAATGAACAACATTATGTGCGTTTTGGTGGAACTTTTATACCATTTTTAATGGCTATGGTTACAGGTAGTGGTGATGCTGCTGCTATGGCATTTAACAAGGCTGTAACTATTCATGCTCAAGATCTTGGTTTTGATCAAGTTAAACTTGGTACCGCAGTGGCAATGTCAGCAGTGCTTGGAAGATATCTTTCGCCTATTTTAGGAGCTTGTATTATCGTTTCAGCTATAGCTGGGGTTAGTCCTTTAGAAATTGTTAAAAGAACTGCTTTAGGTTGTGTTGTTTCGGTGGTTATAATTGCTTTTGTGTTATTATAAATTTAAGCCTTTTAAGGCTTAAATTTATTTTGCAGCTAGGATGATGATTTCTTGTATAACTTTGCTCGCTGCTTTTAAAGATTTAACAGGTAAATACTCATAAATAGAGTGAAAATTATGTGCTCCGGTAAAGATATTTGGACAAGGCAAGCCTTTTTCTGAAAGCACCGCTCCATCATATCCTCCACGCATAGGAATGATTTTAGTTTTGATATTTAAATTTTCATAAGCTTGTAAAGCAAGTTTAATAGGTAAAGATTTGGTTGTTTTTAGACTATTAAAGACATTTTTATAACGATCATTAAGCTTAATGTTAATTCTTTCTTCTCCGTATAACTTTTTAAAACTATCGTTTAAATCTTGTAAAAATTGCATTCTTTGTTTGTATTTTTCATCATCAAATTCTCTAATATCTATTTTTAAAATAGTTTTAGCGCTATTTCCTTGGAGTTCTTTAACCCAAAAATATCCCTCTTTATTTTCTGTGTATTCAGGTGCTTCGCCATTTGGAAGCATAGAGATAAATTTATGTGCTAAAAGTAAAGAATTAACTAATTTTCCTTTGGCGCTCATAGGATGAGCAGATTTTCCTATAAATTCTACTTCACAATCTCCTGCATTCCAATTTTCATAAATAAACTCACCAATTCCACAACAGTCTAAACAATACCCAAAATCAGCATCAATTTCTTTTATATCAAAAGCTTTTGCTCCTCTTAAACCTTGCTCTTCATCAGGTAAAAAGCAAGCATAAATATCACCATGTTTAATATCAGGATTTTTAACAAAAAACTCAAGCATATCCATAATAGCTGCAATAGCCGCTTTATCATCAGCACCAAGCAAACTAGTGCCATCAGTGTGGATAATATCATCTCCTATGTAGTTTTTAAGCTCTTTAAATTCACTTTCTTTCAAATAAAGATCTAAGTTTTTATTTAAACATATATCCCCACCTTGATACTTAGTGATTTGTGCTTTGGTATCGTTGGTTTGTTCCATACTTGTATCTAAATGCGCAAAAAAGGCTATTTTAGGAGCATTTGGAGTGTTTGCTGGTAAAAGAGCTGTGGTGATGGTGTTTTCTCTTCTTTTGATGTCTTTTAAACCTAGTTCTTGTAATTCTTTTTCAAGTAATTTTGCAAGCTCCATTTGATTAGGACTTGATGGCATAATGCCTTTGGCGCCATTTTCTCTACTTGTAGTGGTGTTAATCTTAGTGTAGTTTATAAATCTTTGCACAATATCCATAATTTTTCCTTTTAGATTAAAATTAGTAAATTATAACAATTCATTTTTTAAATACTTAATAAAATCAAGAAAAGCTATTAATGATATTTTTTATCAAAATGTTTTAAAATTATGTTAATATATTCAAACTTAAAAATTCAAGGAGGAAAAATGCATAAAATTAAATTTGCGATGATGTTGATCGCGTTTATAGCATTTCTTATGGGGTGTTCTTCTAAGGAACAATTAAATCCTTTAGGACGCTCTTTTGGTAATATAAATGATACTGATCCTTTAAAAATAGGTAAAAATCCAACACCACCTGCAAAGCAAACAATTCCAGCTTTAGTAGAAGGTAAAGATATAGTTCCAGCTGTGCCTTTAGATCCACCGCTTATAAAAACAAATACTTTTAAAGGTAATAATGCTATAAAAGGTCCTTTACCAAGATTGACATCAACTGGGAATTTTAGTGAGAGCTCAGTGTTTGAAAATAGAGGTTTTCCGAGTGATTTTGTTACTATTATGAATCCAAATGGAGCTGCGTTAACTGTATGGGCTTTAGCTGCTGGAAATTGGATTTGGGGTTATAATTTATATAATAGTAAACCTTTTGGCGATGCTAGGGTTTGGCAACTTATAGAATTTCCAAATGATATAGTTATGATTAAGAACGCAAAAACTAATACTTGCTTAAATGCTTACGGAAATGGTATAGTACATTATCCTTGTGATCAAAGTAATTACGCACAATTTTGGAAATTTTTTCCTATGAGTAATGGATCTTTTCAAATTCAAAATTTTGCAACGCAACAGTGTATTCAAACTCCGGTAAAAGATGTAATGCATGAGTTTGATTTTAGTTTTTATAATATATATTTAACTGATTGTGTGAAAAAAGGGGAGAAAAATTTAGACAGACAATGGTATATAACTGTACCAACTTTCACAGCAAAAACCCCTTATATGGGAAAATAGGAGAAGAATATGAAAAAAATAATATTATCTTTTATTTTTAGTGTGAGCTTGGCTTTTAGCGCTTTAGATGATTATAATGTAGGAACTTGGAATTTACAAGGATCATCAGCATCAACTGAAAGTAAATGGAATATTAGTATAAGACAATTGGTAACTGGAGATAATCCTTTAGATGTTTTAGCAGTACAAGAAGCTGGAGTTTTACCTTCTACTGCAATGATGACTCCAAGACAGGTTCAGCCACCAGGGGTAGGTATTCCTATTCATGAATATGAATGGAATTTGGGCTCTTTGTCGCGTCCAAATTCTGTTTTTATATATTATTCTAGGGTAGATGTTGGAGCAAATCGTGTTAATATGGCTATAGTTAGTAGAAGACAAGCTGATGAGGTTATAGTTTTACCTCCCCCAACTGTTGCTTCAAGACCTATTATAGGAATTCGTATAGGAAATGATGTATTTTTTAGTATACACGCTTTGGCAAGAGGTGGCAATGATGCAGGTGCCATTGTAACGGCAGTGGATATGCATTTTAGAAATATGCCACAAATTAATTGGATGATTATGGGCGATTTTAATAGAACACCTAATAATCTTATAGGATTACTTGATCCGGATTTAAGATCGCGTGTTAATATAGTATCACCGCCTTCTTTTACACAAACTAGTGGCAATATAATTGATTATGCAATTACCGGAAATTCAAATCAAAGTGCACTTTATACTCCACCTGCTTTTGCTGCTGTTTTAGCATTAGCTGGATTAAGGAGTTTTTTAGCTTCAGATCATTTTCCAGTAAATTTTAGAAGATTTTAGGAGTTTGTGATGAAAAAAATTATATTTTTGTTATTTGCATATATTGGTTTTTCTTTTGGTGCGCCTCCTTCGCAAGGAGATTTACCAGATTTTACCCCTATGTTTGCTATAAGATCGCTTGAAACAGGAATTTCGTTAAGTCCATTTAGGGAAAGCTCGGCAAAACTAGAAGATCAAAATTGGATTCTAAGAGAAATTGTACTTAGCGAAGAATTAAAACAAAAAGATACTTTGGCAGATAAACTTCCTTTTGGTTATGTACAATTTGTAAATCCAAGTGATGATGATTTGTGTTTAGCTATATTAGAAAGTGGTTTTTTTGGTGGAAAATCTTGTAAACAGGATTTAGAAGATGGAAAATTAGAAACGGTTTATTCTATAATGCCAACTACTACTTCTGCTGTGCAAATTCGCTCTTTAGTGCTTGGGGGTGTAGAATGTATGGTAGTATTTAATAATCCTCAAGTTCCTATTGAACAGCGTTTTGGAATTCAACAATGTACTCTTGATGATCCTGCTTTATTTTTGGAACTTTATGAATTAATGTTTTTTACTCCTGCTATCGTTGAAGCAACTCCGCTTTATTAAAAATTTACTTGCTATTTTAGCAAGTAAATTTTTACTTTTCTTAAAGTAATATCTATTCATTTTTTTAAGTCAAAAAAAGATATTATTTTAACTTACAAATTTAAAGGTAAAGTATGGATTATAAAAAAGCATTTTATTTAAAATTAGAGGATTGCTATTTGGGAACAAAAATCAAACATTCACAAAATCAAGCTAAAAATGGTTTTACAAATTTACTCGTTATAAAAGAAAAATATTTTCAAAAAATTAAAGACTATTTAGACACACAAAAGCTTTATACAGATACTTATAATAAACTTTATAATTTTTTTAGCACTTATTTAAACGAAACAGGAACGCCGTTTTTTTACGATACACCTATGTATAAAAATATCTATGCAAGGGTATATTCAAACTCAAAAGACACAAGTCTTTTTTATAAAACACAAAATTTATACTATGTAAAATCAGATACTATTTACAATCCTTTAAGCTTGCAAAATGAAGATAAAAAATATACTTTAAATTTTCTTACCGATGAGTATGAGCAAAATGCTGATAATAATAAAAGTAAAATCAATTTTTATTTGCAAAATATACAAGATGATAATATAAACATAAAAGTGATAAATTCTAAAAATAATGATGGCGCAAATGTATTTAAACAAAATTCAAGTGAATTTAGCGATGTTTTTTTAAAGACTTTAAAAAATGCACAAATAAACATAAAAGAAGAAGAGCTAAAAAAGCTTTTTAAAACTTATAAAAAACAAAATGAAGTAGATTTTTTTATCCATAAAAATGCGAAAGAATTTTTAAAAGAACAATTTGATTTGTGGTTGTTTTCCTATGTGAATGATAGCATTACTGAATGGACTAAAGAAAAGATAGATGAGATTAACGATCTAAAACAAATTGCTTTTGCTATCATCGACTTGATAGCTGACTTTGAAAATGAGTTAAAAGCTATATGGTTAAAGCCAAAATTTGCTAAAAATGCTCACTATGTATTTAGCTTAGATATTATTAAATCACACTCAAACAATGCTGATGAAATTTTAAAATCCATCTATAAAGATACAAAATTTAAAGAGCAAATCGCAGAATGGAAAGAATTAAATTTCATAAATGATGAGTTTGATATAAAGGCTATAAATGATGAAAAATACAAATTCCTACCGTTTGATACAAAGTATTTAAGTGAGGAAAACTATTATAAACTTTTACAAAGTTTTGAAAATTTAGATGAAATTTTAAATGGAGAACTTATAAAAGCAGATAATTTTCAAGCACTTAACTCTCTAATGCCAAAATACCAAGGCAAAATAGATCTGATCTATATAGATCCGCCTTATAACACAGGCAATGATGGCTTTATATATACTGATAAATTTAATCATTCTTCATGGCTTGCTATGATAGATAATCGTTTAGAATTGGCAAAAGAATTTCTAAAAAGCAGTGGGAGTATTTTTATAAGTATAGATGATAATGAACAAGCAAGGCTCAAGATTTTATGCGATGAGGTGTTTGGTGGAGAAAATTTTGTAGCGAATGTTGTTTGGAGAAAGCGAGCAGGTGGTGGAAATGACTCTAATCATATAGCAGTTGAACAAGAGTATATAAATATATATGCAAAAAATATAGAACATCTTAAAACATATGGAATTGCAAGAACAAATATTTCTAAATATAAAAAAGATAAAGTGGGATATTATCTTGAAAAGCCACTAAATGATACCTCTTTGCAAGATAGTCCTGGATTGCATTATGATATTAGATTACCTAATGGAAAAATACTAAAAGGCAGTGAATATCAATGGAAGATGTCAGAAAACACCTTTTATTCAAGACTTGAAAGAGGTGAAATTATTTTTAAAAATAATGATAAAGTGTATTACAAACACTATATTGATATAGCTTCTAATCTTAAGCCATCTTCTATTTGGTACGATTTTGTATTAAATGCTGATGCTACAAATGAAATTAAATTAAATTTCGAAAATAAAATTTTTGATACACCAAAACCTGAAAAGCTTCTAAAAAGGATTTGTGATATAGGTAGCAATCAAAATTCACTTGTTTTAGACTTTTTTGTAGGAAGTGGTACCACGATAGCTACTGCACATAAACTAAAACGCAAATGGCTTGGAGTGGAAATGGGAGAGCATTTTTACAAAGTCATCATCCCAAGAATGAAAAAAGTTTTAAATGGTTTTGTTTGTGGTGTAAGTAAAGAAGTAGAATTTAAAGGTGGTGGTGCTTTTAGATACTATGAACTTGAAAGCTATGAAGAAAGTTTAGAAAATTGTGAGTATAAACTCGATGAAAATTCACTTATAGATTATAGAAAATCACGCAAACTCATAAAAGCACTTAAAAAAGGCGAGAATATATGCCTTGATATGAAAGCTTATGATAAAGAATTTGATATATTTTTAACGATGTCAAATCTTTTAGGACTTCAAATCAAAAATATTTTTATAGATGAAAATGGCATAAAATCTTGCAAATTTGAAAACGATGAGATTATAAATTTAGAAAATATAGACTTAATTAAATATCCAAAACTAAAAAATCTAATATGGTGGAGAAAATAAAATGCATACTTTTAATGAAAAACAAATACAAGAGGCATTAAATAGACCTTTTCCGGATTATGTAAATAATTTAAGATACAGAAATGGAAATTTACAAAAAGATTGTTATATAAGAGGTGTCTTAGGAGAGATTTTTATTAGAGATATTTTAGATAGCTATGGCTTTATAACAAAGTCAAATGAAAATAATGATGATAACACTGATAGAGATTTGTTAATTTATGGATTAAATATCAGATCATCTCAAATTTTATTTCAAAAAGAAATAAAAATAGAAATCAAAACATCTTTAATTCCATACAATGGATTTGATTATATAAATGAAGGAGATATTAAAATTTATAAAAAAACCAATGATTTTAAGAATGATATATATTGGGATTTTGGAATTCAAATTTATTTTCATGAGTATAGAATACCATGGGAAAAACGTATTCAAAATATTTATGAAACAAACCAAAATCAAAAAGAATTGTTAAAATTATATTCTACATTAAATTTTGATTTATTTTGGATTTCAAGGCAGAATGCTATTTTGGCTAATTCTTTAAGTCTAGATAAAGTTTGGCATCATGCAAATAAAGTATATTGGAGATGCCCGATTATAAAATGTAATTCAAATTTTTATGAGTTTATTATTTATTTGCTTGATGGTATTATAGATACTCAATGTCAAGAAATTTCAATGTTAAAAAATTATATTCTAAGTAATAATACAAAATAACATCATCCTTTGCACTACTTGCAAGATAGGTGGTTGTAAGAAATTTCAGTATGTAAAAATTCTTACATACTGCAAATGATAAAAACAATTAAAGCTTTAAAGGAAAAATAATGGCTAAAGCAAAACAAAACACAAGAAAACATTTATTGCTAAATAAATTTATCCATGATAAATCACTAGTGCAAAAGCTTGATGAAAGTTATGATTTTGGTAATTTTTCTCAAGCTATAAATTTGCAATTTTATCAGCAAGAAAGTGTTAAAAATGCTTTAGCTATACTCTCTTTTTATATGAAAGATGAGTTAAATTCGCATGAATATAATCAAGAGCGTAGAAAACTTTTAGAATTTTATCAAGATGAAAGCGAGAATTTAAAACTACAAAAAGAATATATTGCAAGAGCTTCATTTTGGATGGCTACAGGAAGTGGTAAAACTATAGTTATGATCAAACTTATATCTTTGATACATGAATTTATTAAAAATAATCAATTACCTAAAAAGCCTATCATGCTTTTAGCACCAAATGATAAGATTTTAAATCAATTCAAAGCAAATATAGCTAAATACAACAATCATCACAGCAATTTTATCAAAATAAAAGATTTAAAAGATTTTGAAAGCATAGAAAAAGAAGCTAGTTTATTAAATGAAGCGGTAGTGTATTTTGCAAGAAGTGATTTACTTGAGAGTGAAGAAAATGTAGGTAAAGATAAAAAAGCAAAAAGATTAAACTATAAAAATTATCTTAATAAAGATGGTTGGTATATATTGTTAGATGAAGCTCATAGAGGTGATAGTAAAACATCACTAAGAAAAAACTATTATCATGAACTTGCTAGAGGTTTTATCAAAGAAGATGAATTTCCAAAAGGCTTTGTTTTTAATTTTTCTGCTACCTTTGAAGATGAAATAGATTTTATAACTTGTGCGTATAATTATAATCTTCAAAAATTTAATCAAGAGGGATATGGTAAAAATATAGCAGTTTTAAATGAGAATTTAGATTTTAAAAGTGAAAATAACGAAGAAGTAAAAATTAAAACGATTTTAGAAAGTTTTATAATCTTTAATGCTATTGTAAAATCAAAAGAAGAATTGTTTTTAAAAAGACAAGATTTTATATATCACAATCCTTTAATCATAGCAGTTTCTGATAAAGTAAATACTCAAGATGCGGGTATAAAAGCGTATTTTAAGGCAGTGTATAATGTATTAAAAAATAAAGTAGATATAGGCAATATAGCTTTAGAGCTTTGTGAAAAACTTCAAAATCAAAATTTATATTTTGGTATAAATACACTAAGTGATGATTTTTTAAAATATATAAAAAATGCAAATAACGATGAACTTAGAGAAAATATTTTTTATGCAAATGCAAATGCAAAATTAGAATGTTATAGCATTAAAGGAAATGATAAAGAATTGGCTTTTAAGAGTAAAAATTCAAACAAACCTTTCATGCTTTTAAATATTTCAAATGCAAAAGAATGGGAAAAAGATTTTTTACTTGAGCTTGGGGTAGAAAGCATAAGTGATATATCACAAAGTCATTTTGAAAATATCAATAGCTCACAATCTTCTATCAATATAATGCTAGGAAGTAAGGTTTTTTCAGAAGGTTGGGATAGCAATCGTGTAAATTTAATTTCTTTTATCAATATAGGAAGCATTAATGCTAAAAAATATGTTTTGCAAACTATAGGAAGAGGTGTTAGAATAGAACCTTTCTTAAATATAAGAAAGAGATTAAATGCTTTAAAAGAGATGTTTAAAATCGATGAGCGATGTGTAAATTTAGCATGTGGTTTAGAAACTCTTTTTGTAATGGCAAGTGATAATGAAGCCATAAAAGCTATCATAGAGGGTATAGAATGTGAATTTATGGAAAATAGGCATTTAAAAGGATTTAAAGAAACAAAATTGTCATTTAATTTACCTGTGCCAAAATACAAAAACGAAGCAAAGCTAAAAAAGTTTTATAAAATTTCAGAAAAAGAAGCAAAATCTTTAAAAGAATTTATAAAATCTTACGATGAGGATGTTTTGATTTTAGAGCAGTGTTTGTATAAAAATTTTAAATATTCTACATTAGAAGAATTTTATAAATTTAGCGAAGGAAAAGAAAGTAAAATACAATTATCAGGAGATAGAGTAGAATTTAATGAAAAAACAACATTAAAAACAATTAATAGTGTATTAAATTCTAAGGCCAAAGTTTTGGATAAATTTGTAAAGTTAGAAGAAGAAATAACGCACCATAAAAATATACAAGCAAAGTTAGATTTTGAAACCGTTCAAAAAATCAATAAGACTATAAAAGATGTTTTAAATGCAAAAAGCGAATATGAATTAAAAGCAGATTTTGAAAATAAAAAAATAAATTTAGATGAGCTAATGCAAGGTATAAAAGAAAGTCAAAAAAGCAAGGAGGTGCAAAACTATATAATTAGTGCAAAACTTAGCAAGCATTATTATAGCCCTTTAATCATTTACAATAAAAATGATAAAGAAAATAAGATTAATTTTGCCATTTCTAATAAAAGTGAAAAAGAATTTTTAGAAGATTTAGAAAGTAATTTAAATTTGTCTTTTTTTGAACAATATGAATGGTATTTTTCTAAATTGGTAGAAAATCAAGATGAAATTTATATCCCTTATTTTGATGAAGAACAGCAAAAAGAAAGAAAATTTTATCCTGATTTTATATTTTGGTTAAAAAATAAACAAAGCGGAGATTTTTTTATATATTTTATAGATCCAAAAGGCTTAAAAATAGAAGATAATCCTAGATTTAAATTAAAAGGCTTTAAAGCAATATTTGAAAATAAAAATTTAAGTTATGAAGATAAAAGTATAAAAGTTAATTTGTTTTTTTATAATAAAAATTATACTTTTTCAGATGAATTAAAAGACTTTGTTAAATCCACAATAGAGGATATTTTCAAATGAAAACCTTTTTAGTTTGTGCTTTAGAGCCTTCAGCAAATTTGCATTTAAAAGAAGTTTTAAAAGCTTATAAAAATGAGTATAAAGAATTTGATTTAGTAGGAATTTATGATGAGAATTTGCGCAAAGAATTTAGTTTAAATTCCAAGCCACTTTATAGCTCACATGAGTTTAGTGCTATGGGTTTTGTAGAGGTTTTGCCACTCATTTTCAAAGCTAAAAGAGCCATAAAAGAGCTGGTGAGTTTAAGTTTTGCGCAAAAAATTGATGCGATTTTATGTATAGATTCTCCTGCTTTTAACATACCTTTTGCAAAGGCTTTAAAAAAAGCAAATTCTAAAGTAAAAAGAATTTATTATATCTTACCTCAAGTTTGGGCATGGAAAAAAGGTCGCATACCTATCATAGAAAGTCATTTTGATGTGTTAGCTTCTATTTTGCCTTTTGATAGTGAGTTTTTTAGTAAAAGTACTTATGTGGGACATCCGCTTTTAGATGAGATAAAAGAGTTTAAAAACCAAGAAGATATAAATTCTATATTTTCAAAAAAAGATGATGAAAAAGTAATCGCTTTCTTACCAGGCTCAAGAAAAAGTGAAATAAAGCGTTTAATGCCTATTTTTAGAGAATTAAGTGTTAAATTTGAAGGTAAAAAAATCCTTTGTGTGCCTGAGTTTAATTTAAAAAGATTAGAACTTTATGGGGATATAAATGATTTTGAAATTCAAACTAACACCCCAAAGGTGCTAAAAAATGCTGATTTTGCTTTTATTTGTAGTGGTACAGCTACGCTTGAAGCAGCTTTGGTTGGCACGCCTTTTGTGCTTGCCTATAAAGCTAAAGCTATTGATGTATTTATCGCAAGATGTTTTGTAAAACTCAAACATATAGGCCTTGCAAATATCTTTTTGGATTTTGCAGGAAAAAGCGAGCTTAATCCTGAATTTTTACAAGAGCAAGTGAATGTGGAAAATTTATATCAAGCTTATCTTAAATACGATTATAAGGCATTTTTTGATAAAGTAGATTTTTTAAAAGAATATTTGCAATTTGCAAGTGCAAAAAATTTAGCTAAAATACTTTATGAAATCAAATAAGGATAAATCATGCAAAAAGAACCTATGAGTAAATACGGCTATGAGAAATTAGAAAAAGAATTAGAGCATTTAAAAAAAGTTGAACGTCCAAAAGTAGTAGAAGAAATAGACATAGCAAGAAGCCATGGAGATTTAAAAGAAAATGCAGAATATCACGCGGCTAGAGAAAAACAAGCTTTTATAGAAGGAAAGATTGCTGAACTTGGAGATTTGATCTCAAGAGCACAAATCATCGATCCATCTTCTTATGAGCATGATAGTGTGAAATTTGGCTCAACTGTTGTTGTAGAGGATTTAGAAAGTGAAAAGCAAAGCACTTATACTTTGGTAGGGGTAAATGAGGGAAATTTAGAAAAAGGTTATATTTCCATTAGCTCGCCTATTGCTAAAGCAATGCTTGGTAAAAAAGAGGGCGATGATTTTAAAGTGCGTTTACCAAAAGGTGAGAGTGAATTTGAAATCATTTCTATAGAATACAAAGCTTTGGAATTTTAGTTTTTGCAAAAAATAATTATAAAAGAAAATGCTATTTTTATTGCTGATGTGCATGAAAATGAAAATAGGCGTGGTTTTTGGGAGTTTTTGCAAGCCTTAAAAAATAAAAAAATTCAAACTCCACAGCTTTTTTTGATGGGTGATATATTTGATCTTTTAATTTATGAAGTAAAAGCAACACATGATTTTGCAAAAGCTTATATAGACTTACTTGAAGAACTTGCGTGTAAAATTGAAATCATATATTTAGAAGGTAATCATGATTTTAATTTAGCTAAATTTTTTAAAAAAGTGAAAGTTTTTAGTATAAAACAGCAACCTTTGCTTTGTGAATTTCATGACAAAACCTTAGTAAAATTAGCCCATGGGGATATTTTTTTAAAACCTTTTTTGCAATTTTGCTTAAAAAGTTTGAGAAATCATTATTTACTACTTTTTTTAAATTTTTTAAATGTTACTAGTAAAGAAAAAATTACTCAAAAAATTCTAAAAAGTCAAAACAAAAAACAACTTATTAGAAAAATTCCTCATTTTTCTGTCTTAGTAAAAGAGCGTTTAAAGCACTATAATATAGGTTTTATAATAGAAGGTCATTATCATCAAGATGTGTTTTTAGAATATGAAAATATAAAATATTTAAATTTAGCTGCTTTTGCATACAAGGAAAGTTTTTTTGTAGTAAAATATGAGCCAGAAATCAGATTTCACAAAATAGAACTTAAGGAGGCATAATGTTTGATGAGAATGTCGTTAAAACAGGTTCAAATGAAATGGAACTTGTTGATTTTCGCATCTTTAAGCAAGGCCACGATAAAGTCTATGAGGGAATTTATGGTGTAAATGTTTCTAAGGTTAGAGAAATCATTAAAATTCCTTTTTTGACTGAAATTCCAGGAGTGCCTGAATATGTGGAAGGTATTTTTGATCTTCGTGGTGTGGTGATTCCTGTAATCAACCTAGCAAAATGGATGCAAATTCAAGAACCAGAAATGACAAATATAAAACCTAGAGTTATCATTACTGAATTTAGTAATGTATTGATCGGTTTTATAGTGCATGAAGCAAAAAGAATTCGTAGAATTAATTGGAAAAATATTGAGCCAGCTACTTTTGCAACAAGTGCGGGTAGCTTAGATAAGGGTAAAATTACTGGTGTAACCAAAATTGAAGGTGATGAGGTTTTACTTATCTTAGATTTAGAAAGCATAGTGCAAGAGCTTGGAATTTATACCCCACAAACTGATATTGAAGATGATAAAATCCAAAAAATAGAAGGTATGGCTTTAGCGCTTGATGATAGCTCTACTGCAAGAAAACTTGTAAAAGATATTCTGAACAAAATCGGGTTAAAAGTTGTTGAAGCAAAAGATGGTGTTGAAGGCTTACAAAAATTAGAAGAGCTTTATAATGCTTATGGTGCTGATTTAAGAAAGCATCTAAAAATCATCGTAAGCGATGTTGAAATGCCACAAATGGATGGTTTTCACTTTGCAGCTAAAGTAAGAGAAGATGAGAGATTTAAAAATATTCCTATCGTGTTTAATTCTTCTTTGTCAAATGAATTTATGAGTGATAAAGGTGTTAAAGAAGCAGGTGGTGATGGATATTTAGTTAAATTTAACGCAAGTGATTTCTTTGCTGAAATTTCTCGTATTATAGCAAAACATGAAAAAGGTGAGGAGTAAAAATGGAAGATATTCAAGAAATACTTGAGGATTTTTTAGTTGAAGCCTTTGAATTAGTCGAGCAAATTGATCATGATTTGGTTGAATTAGAAGCAAATCCTGAAGACTTAGAACTATTAAATAGAATTTTCCGTGTCGCACACACTGTTAAAGGTTCATCAAGCTTTTTAAATTTTGATGTTTTAACAAAACTTACTCATCATATGGAAGATGTTTTAAATAAAGCAAGACATAATGAGCTTAAAATTACTCCTGAAGTAATGGACGTGGTTTTAGAGTCTATTGATATGATGAAAACTTTGTTAAATTCTATTAGAGATAATGGAAATGATACAGCAATAGGGCTTGACATAGCTCCAATTTGCGCAAGACTAACCGCTATTTCAGAAGGTGAAAGCTTAGAGTCTGTTGCACCGGCTAAAGCTGAAGAGTCAAAAGAAGAAGTCAAAGAAGAGCCAAAAGCTGAAGAGCCTGAAGTTGATGTTAATAAACTTAGTGATGATGAAGTTGAAGCTGAAATAGAAAGGCTTTTAAAGGTAAGAAAAGCTGAAGATCAAGCAAGACGTGCTGAAAAGAAAAAAACACAAGAAGCAAACCCAGCTCCAAGTAAACCAGCTGCTCAAGCACAAAATGCAACTGCTGAGAAAAAAGTTCCTGCAGCAGGTGGTGGAAGCAGTGGTGCAAATATGGATCAAACCATTAGGGTTGAAGTTAAAAGACTTGATCATTTAATGAATTTAATTGGTGAGTTGGTACTAGGTAAAAACCGCTTATTGAAAATTTATGATGATGTTGAAGAAAGATATGATGGGGAAAAATTCTTAGAAGAATTAAATCAAGTTGTTTCTCAACTTAGTATTGTCACTACAGATATTCAGCTTGCGGTTATGAAAACAAGAATGCAACCTATTGCAAAAGTATTTAATAAATTCCCAAGGGTTGTACGTGATTTGGGTCGTGAGCTTGGTAAGCAAATGGAGCTTGAAATTTCAGGGGAAGAAACTGAACTTGATAAGTCTATTGTGGAAGAAATCGGCGATCCTATTATGCACATGATTAGAAACTCATGTGATCATGGTATAGAAGATCCAGCAACGCGTGTGGCTAATGGTAAACCAGAAAAAGGAACGGTTAATCTTAAAGCATACAATGAGGGAAATCATATTGTAGTAGAGATTGCTGATGATGGTAAAGGGCTTGATGCTGATGTATTAAAAGCAAAAGCTATGGAGAAAAATCTAATTACAGAACGTGAAGCTGATCAAATGAGCGATAAAGAAGCGTTTGCATTGATTTTCAAACCAGGTTTTTCAACTGCGAAAAAAATTACTAATGTTTCAGGCCGTGGCGTTGGGATGGACGTTGTTAAAACCAATATTGAAAAATTAAATGGTGTGATTGAAATCGATAGTGAGCTTGGAAAAGGCACTGTAATGAAGCTTAAAATTCCACTTACTTTAGCAATTATTCAATCATTACTTGTTGGTACGCAAGAAGAATTTTATGCTATTCCACTTGCAAGCGTTCTTGAAACAGTTAGAGTTCCAATTGATGATATTTATACTATTGAAGGTAAAAATGTATTACGTCTAAGAGATGAAGTGTTATCTTTGGTAAGACTTTCAGATGTGTTTGGTGTAAAACAAGTGCTTGAAAATACCGATCAAACTTATGTCGTTGTTATAGGTGTAGCAGAAAGTAAGCTTGGTATTATAGTAGATACTTTAGTGGGTCAAGAAGAGATTGTTATTAAGTCTATGGGTGAGTATTTACAAAACATTCAAGGTATAGCAGGAGCGACTATTCGTGGTGATGGTAGGGTTACTTTGATTATTGATGTTGCTGCTATGATGGATATAGCTAAAGAGATTAAAGTAGATATTAAAGCACAAATTGAATCACAATCTAAAAAAACTGCTAAAGAAAAACCAAGTGATTACACAGTGCTTATAGTGGATGATTCTAAAATGGATAGAAATATCATGCAAAAATCACTAGAGCCATTAGGTGTGAGCATTATAGAAGCAACTAATGGTGTGGAAGCTTTAAATATGATCAAATCAGGTGAGCATGATATTGATGCAGTGTTAATTGATATTGAAATGCCAAGAATGGATGGTTATACCTTAGCAGGTGAAATCAGAAAGTATTCTAAGTATAAAAACCTTCCGCTTGTTGCAGTAACTTCAAGAACTAGTAAATCAGACCGCTTAAGAGGTGTGGAAGTAGGAATGACTGAGTATATTACTAAGCCTTACTCTCCAGAGTACTTAGAAAATGTAGTTAGAAAAAATTTAAAACTAGGATAAGAAGATGAATGATAAATTAAGCCAGGTTTTGCAAAAACAACAAGCGCAAATTGCAGAACCTGATGTAGATAAAGAAGAGGATATTATTCAGCTTGTTGGTTTTGTGGTAGGGGATGAGGAATATGCTATTCCTATTCTTAATATCCAAGAAATTATTAAACCTATAGAATATACTAGGGTTCCAAGTGTGCCTGATTATGTTTTAGGTGTGTTTAATATGAGGGGTAATGTTATGCCTTTGATAGATCTTGCTAAAAGATTTAATCAAGGTAGTTCTAAAATGACACCTCAAACAAGATATATTGTTTTAAAAGGTATGGCAAATGGTAATCAAACTCCTGCAGGTAATGCGGGTTTTGTGATAGATAGATTAACAGAAGCTATTAAAATTCACAGAAGCAGGATTGATCCACCGCCTGAAACTTTATTAAAAGAAAAAGGTATGATTTTTGGTATAGGCAAAAGAGAAGAAAATATCTTGACTATATTAAAAGCTGAAGCTTTATTAAAGCGTGAGTTTTAATGATAAAGCTTTGTGCCTTTGACTTTGATTCTACGCTAATGGATGGAGAAACCATCGATATTTTAGCGCAAGAATATAATGTTGGTGATGCTGTAAAAGCAATCACCAACAAAGCAATGAATGGTGAGCTTGATTTTTTTGAAAGCTTAAGTGCTAGAGTAGCCTTACTTGAAGGAATGCCTATTGATCAGGTAAGAAAGTGCTGTGAAAATTTACCTTTGATGAATGGCGCTAAAGAATTATGCGAGTATTTAAAAAATAAAAACATAAAAATTATTGTTTTTAGCGGTGGATTTCATGAAGGAATTGACTTAATACAAGATAAACTTCATTTTGATTTTGGTTTTGCTAACTTTTTACATAGTAAAAATGGTATTTTAACAGGAAAAGTTGGCGGGGAAATTATGTTTAATAATTCAAAAGGTATTATACTACAAAGACTTAAGAAATTCTTAAATTTAAAAACAGAAGAAATTATGTGTGTAGGCGATGGAGCTAATGATATTTCTATGTTTAAAGAATGTGGATTAAAAATAGCTTTTTGTGCCAAAGAAATTTTAAGATCTCATGCAGATATTTGTATAGATAAAAAAGATTTAAAAGAAATAATAAAGGTAATACAATGAAAAAATTTTCACTATGGTGTGATTTTATAGAAAATGAATTTTTAGATCATGAATTTTTAGATTTAATTTACTCAAAAACAATTAACGGCGCTACTTCAAATCCTGCCATTTTTAAAAATGCGATTTTAAACTCTGCTATTTATAAAGAAAAAATCAAAAAATCAAATCTTAAAGATAAAAAAGCTTTATATGAGTATCTTGCGGTAGAAGATATAGCTAAGGCCGCAGATAAATTAGCTATTAATTATTATGAAAATAATGATGGTTTTATTAGTATTGAAATTGACCCAAGATTAAAAGATAATACTAGTTTATCTTTAGCTGAGGCAAAAAGATTATACACACAGATTGCAAAAGAAAATGTGATGATGAAAATTCCTGCTACAGAAGCTTCTTATGAAGTAATGCAAGAATTAATGAAAAATGGTATTAGTGTCAATGCTACTTTGATTTTTGATTTTGAACAAACTAAAAAATGCTTTGAAGCTTTAAATTTAGGTTTAAAAGAATTTAGAAAAAATAATATCATAGCCAAAAAAGAACCTCAAGCTGTTATTAGCATTTTTGTAAGTCGTTTTGATAGATTATTAAATAATCAAGTTTTAGATAAAAATTATATGGGAATTCTTACTGCAACTAAGGCTTATAATTATATCATTAAACAAAATGATGCAAATATTAGAGCTTTATTTGCAAGTACGGGTGTTAAGGGTGATGATTTAGAAAAAGATTATTATATTAAAGAATTACTCTATGATAAAGCTATTAATACCGCACCACTAGATGCTATAAAAGCTTTTAAGGGTAAGCAAATTGTATTTAAAGAGCCTTTAAAAGATGAATGTATAGAGAAAAAATTGAATGCAAATATTTCAAAAGATGCTTTAAGTAAAGCTTGTAAAAATTTACTTGACGATGGTTTAGAGCAATTTTGTATAGCTTATGAAGATATTTTAAAATCTTTATAATGTGGCTTAATCTCAAATGAGATTAAGCACTAATACTTGCTAAAGTTGGTCTTTTTAGTGAAAAAACATTAGATGGAGATCTTCTACCGCAATTTGGACATCTAGCTATTGTTTTCCATAAATTTTCTTTTATATATTCCGAAGGTTTCCCAAATCTTTTTTCATATAAAACGCATGTTTCCTCCCAAGATTTATTAAGATTTTTGAAATCTTCCTCGCCTCTCATTCCAAAATAAGGAAAATGATGTAAGAAATAGCCAAAAAGATTTTCACAATCTTGAGCATATTTTAATGTATCTAAAATATGATAATGCCAAAATTTATCAACATCAGCTGGTGGTACTATTGAGGTATCTTTATTTTCTTGACATAAAAGAAGAAATTTTCTATATTCAGTTTCAATGAATTTAGTGTATTCTAAACTCCACCCTAACCCTTCATTTTTGTCAATTATTTTTACTATGATTGGTTCTAAATCCAATTCTTTTAATAGTATTGTAGACATATTATTCCTTTTATTTTTAATTATAGTTTAATAACACTTAGTGTTATAAACGATTGTAAAAAAATTATATAAAAACTAGACTTATAAATAAATAAAGTGTTATAAGGCTTGGTTATATGAAGCAAGATATATCTGATAAACATAGAGAAATAGGTAAAAGAGTTGCAAAAATAAGAAAAGAAAAAGGAATTTCTCAACTAGAATTATCATTATTATTGGGACATAAAAGCGTTTCTATAGTTGCAAGCGCAGAAAGACATTATAGAGGTGCTCATTTTAATTTAAATCATTTATTTCAAATGGCTGAGATTTTTGAAATAGATATTTGTGATTTTTTTAAATAAATTTATACTTTACTAAGCCAGAAATTGATATTATTAAGTCTTTTATTTTATAAAAAAGGGAAAAAATGTTAGAAGGTATCGTTAGAGAGAGTATCGGTAGAAAAGCTGCTAAAGCTTTAAAAAGAGATGGTTATCTAATCGCAAACATCTACGGAAAAGGATTAGAAAACATTAATGCTGCTTTTAAAGTAAATGAATTTATTAAAGAAGTACGCAAAAAAACTACTTTAGCTTTTGATGTAAAAGTAGCAGATAAAGTATTAAATGTTGTTGTGGTTGATTATCAAAAAGATCCTGTAACTGCAGAATTAAAACACGTAGATTTAAAAGTAGCACAAAAAGGTGTTATTTCTAAATATATGGTTCCTGTAAAAATCGTAGGAACGGCTATAGGTCTTAAAAATAAAGGTGTTTTAATCCAATCAAAAAGAAGATTAAAAGTAAAATGTGCAGCTGAAAACTTACCAAATTATTTTGAACTAGATGTAACTAAACTTGATGTTGGTGATGCACTTTTAATCCGCGATGTAGTTGTACCTGAGGGTGTAACTATGGTTGATGCTGATAGAGTGGCTGTAGTTGGCGTAGAAAAAGCAAGATAAAATGACCTTAGTCGTAGGACTTGGTAATATAGGAGAACAATACACTCAAACCCGTCATAATGTAGGGTTTATGCTAATTGACTTAATTTTGAAAGATTTGCAAACAACAAAGCTTTCAAATGCTAAATTTAAAGGAGAGCTTTTTAAAGGCTCTTCTACTCTTTTTTTAAAACCTTCCACTTATATGAATTTATCCGGAGAAAGTGTAAAAGCTGTTAGTGAATATTATAAATGTGATAGAATTATTGTAATCCATGATGATATAGACTTAAATTTAGGTGCATTGAAATTTAAAATAGGTGGATCAAGTGGTGGACATAACGGACTTAAAAGTATAGATAATCTTTGTGGTAATGCTTATGAGAGAGTACGCATAGGAGTAGGAAAAGGACAAGATGTGATTTCTCATGTTTTGGGGAAATTTAAACAAGAAGAGCAAGAAAGTTTAACTAAGGTTTTAGAACATAGCAAAAAAGCCTTACTTGAGCTTTTAAATTCTGATATAGAAAAAATCGCTTCAAAATATTCTTTAAAAAGTTAAACGATGAGTATATTTTTTCGCTATATTTCATCTTTGTATTTAAAATCATTTTTTATTTTGTTTTTTTCTTTGACTTTTTTCTTTGTAGCGATTGACTTTTTACTCAATTTTAATAGACTGCCAAAAAGTGCAAATTTGGAGCTTTTATATATATTTTTTTTAACATGCTCAGCAGCTTCTTATATACTGCCTTTAGCCATAGTCCTTGCTTTGGTTTTATGTATTTTTAATATGATACGCTCGAATGAATTTGTTAGCTTATATGCCTTGGGTTTAAGTAAAAACCAAGTGATTTTTTATCCTTTTTTATGGGCTATGTTTTTTTGTTGTGTTTATGTAGGACTTAATTTTAGTGCCTTTGCTTATGCAGATGAATATAAAAGTAATATTCTTAAGCGTGGTGTTGTAGATAGAGAAGGCGGGGAGGTTTTGATTAAATACAATGATAAATTTATTTATATACAAAAAATAAATTCTCAAACCCTATATAATGTAAAAATTTTTGATGTAAAAAATTTAGATATTCAAAGCACAATCCATGCAAAAACTGCTAAATTTAATGGAGATTCTTGGAATTTAAATGATGCTAAAGCTACTAATGTACCGCAAAATTTGATTGTTTCAAAAGAGGGTTTAAGTGTAGAAGAATTTAAAAATATTAAAGGCTTAGAAGATTTTTCTCCAAAAATTTTAGAAAGAATTTCTTTAGTAGAGAGTAATCCTTCTTATTCTATTTTAGACGCGCTAGAAAGTATGGCGATTTTTGTAAAACAAAATATTTCTACTAATACACTTAGAACAAGTTTATATTCTTTAGTTCTTACACCATTTTTTGCGCCATTTTTAATGCTTATTGTGTATTATTATTTTCCTTTAACAGCAAGATTTTTTAATCTCGCACTTTTAGCTTTTGTGTTTTTTGTGTGTATACTTTTAGTTTGGGGTTTGTTGTTTTTATTAACAAGATTGAGTGAAAATGAAATTTTACTTCCAGAGCTTGGTATAATGCTACCAGTATTTATTTTAATAAGTATAGGAAGTTTTTATTATTTTAAACACAAATAACTACAAGTGAGGTTTTTATGGATTATTTAAAACTAGCAAAAGAATACAACACACCATTTTATATTTACGATTTTGATAAAATCAAAGAGCGTTTTACAATGTTAAAAGATGCTTTTAAGGCAAGAAAATCACAAATTTTTTATGCAGTCAAAGCAAATTCTAATTTAAGTGTTTTAAAGCTTTTAGCTTCTTTAGATAGTGGGTTTGATTGTGTTAGTGCGGGTGAGATTTATAGAGCTTTAAAAGCAGGAGCTAAAAATTATAAAATTATTTTTAGTGGGGTAGGTAAAAGTGTTGATGAGTTAAAATATGCTTTAGAGCAAAACATACTTTATGTAAATTTAGAAAGCTATGAAGAAATGCTTCTTTTAGAGCAAATTGCTAAAGAAAGTCAAAAGATAGCTCGTATAAGCATAAGGGTAAATCCAAATGTAGATGCTAAAACACATCCTTATATTTCTACAGGTTTGCATGAAAATAAATTTGGCGTTGATATAGAAAGTGCTAAAAAAATGTATATTTATGCTAAAAACTCACAATTTTTAGAGCCAGTTGGAGTGCATTTTCATATAGGTTCACAAATTCTTGATATAAGCAGTATTCATGAGGCCTCAGTGATTGTTGCGAAATTAGTAAAAGAACTTTTAGCTTTGAAAATTAATATTAAATTCTTTGATATAGGTGGGGGTTTAGGAGTTTGTTATAAAGATGAACAAGAGCCAAATTTATATGATTATGCTCAAGGAATTTTAGCAAGTTTACAAGGTCTTGATGTGTGTATAGGTATGGAACCTGGTAGGTTTTTGGTGGCAAATGCAGGCGAGTTTGTTACTAAAGTTTTATATGAAAAATTTAATGATAAAAAGCGTTTTGTGATTGTTGATGGGGCAATGAATGATTTATTGCGTCCAAGTTTATATAGTGCTTATCATGAAATCAAACTTTTGAGCGAAAATAAAGAAGAAAGCCTTTGTGATATTGTTGGTGGGGTTTGTGAGAGTGGAGATTTTTTAGCTAAAGATAGAAAATTAGCTAAAACACAAGCAGGAGATTTGATTATAGTTAAAAGCGCAGGTGCGTATGGTTTTAGTATGAGTAGTAATTATAATACTCGCAATAGAGTATGTGAGCTAGCTTATGAAAACGGCACAGTAAGAATAATTAGAAAAAGAGAAAGTTATGAGGATCAAATTGCTTTAGAACTTGATTTTTTAAAGGATTAAAATGTTGTTTTTAGATGTGCAAGGGACTTTGATTTCAGATTATGACAAAAGTCCTATAAATGGTGCTTTAGAACTCATTAAAACTTTAAATAAGGAAAAAATTCCTTATGTGATTATTACTAATAATACCAAAAGATTAGATTTTTTAAATTATTTGCAAAATTTGGGTTTTGAAATTAATGAAAAAGTTTATATCGATCCTTTTTGTGTTTTAAAAGATCATTTAAAACCTTGTAAAATAGCATCTTTTGGAGCAAAAGAATTTTTAGATTCACTTCAAGAGCTAGGTTATGAGCTTGATTATAAAAATCCAAAAGCATTCTTGGTAGCAAGTTATGATGATTTTAAATTTCAAGATTTTGCTGGTATGATAGAGTATCTTAAAAATGGTGTGCAAGCTATAGCAATGCATGAAAGTAGTATTTATAAGAAAAACTCAAGGCTTTATCCAGGTGTTGGAAGTATCATGTCTATGCTTAAAAATGCATGCGAGTTTGATTATAAGGTGATAGGAAAACCTAGCAAGGCTTTTTATGAAAGTGCTTTAAATTTATTAAAACAGCAAGATTGTAATGCAAGTTTTGAAAATACTTTAATCATTAGTGATGATTTTAAAGGTGATTTGCTTGGTGCTTATGAGCTTGGCATGCAAACAGCCTTAGTTTTAAGCGGTAAAATTTCTAACACTCAAGGTCTTGATACAACTAAACTTAATTTTGTATATGATAGTATTAAGGATTACTACATATCGAGGTTTAAATGAAAGAGATAGAAAAATTACGCAATAAAATCGATACTATCGATGATAAAATTTTGGCTTTACTTAATGAAAGAATGCTCCATGTTAAAGATATAGGAGTTATCAAGCAAAATTTAGGTGGGAGTATTTATAGACCTGAACGCGAAAGAGCTATTATAAATAGACTTAAAAATTATAATCATGGTTTATTAGATCAAAATGCAATAGAAGCAATTTATCAAGAAATCTTTGCTGTATCAAGAAATTTAGAAATGCCTCAAAGCATAGCTTACTTAGGACCTGAGGGAAGCTATACACATCAAGTAGCAAGAACGCGCTTTGGTGCTATGAGTCGTTATACTCCACTTGCAAATATAGAAGATGTTTTTAAAGAATTAGCTCACAAAGAAGCAAAATATGGAGTAGTGCCTATAGAAAATAATACAGCAGGCGCAGTGGGTGTGACGCTTGATTGTCTTGGAAAATACGAAGATGTAAAAATTTTTGCTGAAATTTATATGGACATTCATCATTCTTTTGTAAGTATGAGTGAAAATTTAAAAGATATTAAACGCATATATTCTCATCCACAAGGCTATAATCAATGTAGAAATTTTTTAGAAAGTCATGATTTAAGTGAAGTAGAATTTGTAGCAAGCAAATCCACAGCTCATGCGGCTTACTTAGCTTCTCAAGATGTTACTTCAGCTGCGATTTGCTCTAAAATTGCAGCAAAACTTTATAATATACCTATATTATTTGAAACGATTGAGGATAATTTGGCAAATCGCACTAGGTTTTTGATTTTAAGTGATATAAAAATACCTCAAATGCCTCATTGTAAAACTTCTATCTTAGCACTTGCTGCACACAAACCAGGTGGGCTTAGCGATTTGTTGTATGAGTTTAAAAAAGAGGGGATAAATTTAACAAAACTTGAATCACGCCCTATAAAAACAAGAGAATTTGTGCATAGTTTTTATATAGATTTTGAAGGACATATTGATGATGAAAATGTCCAAAGAGTATTAAAAAAAGCTGAGCATATAAAATGGCTTGGATCATATTTATCAGGAGAAAGCAATGAAATTTAATCCTTTTTTAGAAGCTATTAAAACTTATGAAAGTGGCAAGGATATGGATTTAGTTGCTAAAGAATATGGTTTAAAAGAAGTTATTAAGTTAGCAAGTAATGAAAATCCTTATGGTACAAGCAAAAAGGCCAAAGAAGCCATCATAAATAATGCACATTTAGCTCATTTATATCCTGATGATACTATGAGTGAATTAAAACAAGCTCTAGCGCAAAAATATGATATTTTAAAAGAAAATCTCATCATAGGTAGTGGGAGTGATCAAATCATAGAATATATAGTGCATGCAAAACTTGATCATTCTAAGGCTTATTTGCAATGCGGGGTTAGTTTTGCTATGTATGAAATTTATGCAAAACAACTAGGAGTTAAGATTTATAAAACTCCAAGTTTAACCCATGATTTAAATGAGTTATATGAGTTATATCAAAAGCATAAAAATGAAATTAAAGTAATCTTTCTATGCTTACCAAATAATCCTTTGGGTGAGTGTTTAGACGCAAGTGAGGTTTTTGAATTTTTAGAGAAAATCGATGAGGATTGTTTGGTGGCCATTGATGGAGCTTATAATGAATTTGCTTCATTTAAAGATAGCAAAAAGCATATTAATCCTAAAGAATTAATTCATAAATTTCAAAATGTAGTATATCTAGGAACCTTTTCTAAGCTTTATGGTTTGGGTGGCATGAGAGTGGGTTATGGTATAGCTTGCAAGGAAATTATCAATGCATTTTATAAGTTAAGAGCACCTTTTAATGTGACTAATTTGAGTTTAAAAGCTGCTGTTGCTGCACTAGATGATGATGAGTTTGTGCAAAAAACCTTAGAAAATAATTTTTCACAAATGAAACTTTATGAAGATTTTGCTAAAAAATATAAAATTCGATACATTCCAAGCTATACAAATTTTATTACCTATTTTTTTGATGAAAAAAATAGCACAGATTTATCTGAAAAACTGCTTAAAAACGGTATAATAATAAGAAATTTACAAAGTTATGGTTTAAATGCTGTGCGTATAAGTATAGGTACAGAGTATGAAAATTCAAGGTTTTTTGAAGAGTTTTCTAAAAATTTTTAGTTTGTAGGAAATAAATGGATTATAAAACTATACTGCACCAAGTAGGTCAGCTTTATCAAAATTTAAGTTTAAGACAGCGTATTATCATTGCTGCTTCTATTGTTGTTGTAGTTGGATTTTTAGTATTTTTAACCCTTTTTAGAAGTGGCTCTACAGTGGCTAGTGAGGCTGGATATTCAGTATTATTTGAAAATGCTAATACTAGTGATTCAGCGATGATAGTAACGCAGCTTGAAAAAAGTGGAGTTCCTTATATTTTGCGCAATGAAGGAACGATTTTAGTTCCTAATGAGCAAGTATATAAACAGCGTTTAGCTATTGCCTCAGCAGGATTATTGCCAAAAGATAATAAAGTAGGCTTTGAGCTTTTTGATAAACAAGAATTTGGAGCCACAGAAGCTGAACAAAAGGTAAAATACCAAAGAGCATTAGAAGGTGAGCTTGCTAGAACGATTGAAAGTTTAGAGCCTATTCATAGCGCTACGGTGCATATTGCTTTTGCTAAAGATACACTTTTTACCCAGCAACAAGTTCCACCAACTGCTTCAGTAGCTTTGACAATAAAAGAAGGTTTAAAGCTTAATAAAAAGCAAATTATGGGGATTAAAAACTTAATTGCTTCTTCGGTAACAAAACTTACTCCAGAAAATGTAAAAATCATGGATCAAAAAGGTATTCCTTTAGATGATGAGGGTGCTTTTGAAAGTGATTTAATAGCTGCTCAAATTAAATACAAAAGAGATCAAGAATACGAATTAGAACAAAAAATCGTTGCTTCTATTGCTCCATTTGCAGGTGGCTATGATAGGGTGGTAGCAAAGGTTAGTATTGATTATGATTTTTCTAAAGAGGAATCACAAAGTGAAGTATATGATCCAAATACTGTTGTGCGTAGCGAGCAAACTTTAGAAGAGCATAGAGAAGGTTATAAAGATAAAGAAATTCAAGGTGTGCCAGGTGCTGTTTCAAACATCGGTCCTGTGGAAGGTTTGGATGATAAAGGCGCGCGCGAGGTTTATACTAAAAACCAAACCACAACTAATAATGAAATTTCTAAAAAAATCACCAATACTACTAAGCAATTTGCAACCGTTAAAAGAATTTCTGCAGCCGTTGTGGTAGATGGAAAGTATAAAGTAATTACTGATGATCAAGGAAATGTTACTAATGAATACATTCCTTTGAATGATAAAGAAATTAAAGCGATTGAAAATTTAACTAAAGGTGCTATAGGTTTTAATCTTGCTAGGGGTGATGCAGTTGAAGTAAATAATTTAGAATTTCATAGAACAGCTAAAGTTGAAAATAAAGTTCAAACTTTTTATTCAAGATTTGTTGAGCCATTTATCCCGCCTGTTAAATATGTCTTTGCGGCGATTTTACTTTTCATCTTTTACAAAAAAGTTATTGTTCCATTTTCACAAAAAATGCTTGCGGATATTAAGCTTGAAGAAGAAATGGAAGGTAAGGACGGGCAGATTATTGATGAGGCTGAAGATGCTATTGAAAAATTCAACGCAGCACGTAAGAAAGTTGAAGAACAACTTGGTTTTGGAGATAGTTTTGATGAAGATGCGCTTCAATATGATGTTTTACTTGAAAAATTAAGAGCAGTAGCTAATGAAAAAGGCGAAGAAGTGGCATTATTGTTACAAAAACTTGTTGAAAATGAAGCTGAATTTGGTGAGAAGGATATCTGATGATAAAGCTTAGTGAAGAACAAAAAATGGTCTATGATGACCTTTCTATGCCAGAAAAGGTCGCAATTTTTTTAATCCAGCTTGGAGAAGATGTAACGACAGTTTTATTTTCTCATATGGATATTAATGTCATCACTGAAATTTCTCGCTATATTGCTTTAGCAAAAAATGTTGACAAACCAGTTGCTACTGCAGTTCTTGAGGAATTTTATACTTTATTACAGTCAAACCAATATCTAAAAAGTGGTGGTTTGGAATATGCAAAAGAGATTTTATTTAGAACTTTTGGTCCTGAAATTGCCAATAAAATTTTGGAAAAACTTACCAAAAGTATGGAAAATAACCAAAATTTTGCTTATCTTTCTCAAATCAAACCACAACAGCTTGCAGACTTTATCATTAAAGAACACCCTCAAACCATAGCTTTGATTTTAGCTCATATGGATACCACTCAAGCTGCTGAAACTTTGGAGTATTTTAGTGATGAGTTAAGAGCTGAGGTTGTAATAAGAATGGCAAATCTTGGAGATATTTCACCTTCAATCATTAAAAGAGTATCTGCTGTGCTTGAAAGTAAACTTGAAAGTCTTACTTCTTATAAAGTTGAAGTGGGTGGTCCAAGAGCAGTTGCTGAAGTGCTTAATCGTTTGGGTCAAAAAGCTTCTAAAACAACACTTTCTTATATTGAGCAAAGTGATGAAAAACTTGCTACAACCATTAAAGATTTAATGTTTACCTTTGATGATATTTCTCAACTTAGCACTAATGCGATTAGAGAGGTATTAAAGGCTGCTGATAAACGTGATTTGATGATAGGTTTAAAGGGTGCAAGCGAGGATTTAAAACAAAAATTTATGTCCAATATGTCTACGCGTGCTGCTGAAGCCTTTGTAGAAGAAATGGGATTTTTGGGCGCTGTGCGTGTAAAAGATGTTGAAGAGGCTCAAAGAAAAGTTGTAGAAGTGGTACAAAAACTTGCAGAACAAGGTCTTATCCAAGTAGGTGAGGCTGATGAGATGATAGAGTAAGATTATGGCAAAATTAACTAATGTAATTTCACCTGAAAATATTTCTGCCCATGTGGTTGAAGGATATCATTTTAAAGTTATGAGTGAAATGTCTTCTAATGAAGAACAAAAACAAGAAGAAGTTCAAACTATAAATCAAACTCCACTTAGTCAAAATACTCAACAAGTAGTAGAAAATCAAGCAATAGAAGCTACTCCGCAAGCCCCACAACCTCAAATTCAACCTGATTTTGTAGAAGATTTACTTAAAAAAACTGATGAAATGTCAGGAAATATTATTAAGTTGCAAATGCAAATAGAAAGTCAAGAAGCTGAATTTAATAATCGCTTAAATACAGAATTAGAACATGCGAAAGAAAAATTTACCAAAGAAGGTTATGAGCAGGCTCAAAAAAATTTTGAAAGTGAATTAGAAGCCTTGAGGGAAAAATACTTAAAAAGCGTAGAAAAGCTTGAAAATACAGTGCAAAATTTAAATGAGTTTTTATCTAAAAATGAAAAAGAATTAGCCGATACAGCTGTAATTATTGCAAAAGAAGTGATTGCAAAAGAACTTGAGGAAAATTCCTCACTTATAGCTTTAAATTTAGCAAAAGAGCTTATGAATGAGCTTAAAAATGCTACTAAAATAGAATTAAAACTAAGCCCTGAAGATTTTGAATATGTAAAATCACATTTAGAACAAGAGCAAAGTAATATCAAATTCAGTCTTGATGATGCGATTAATAAAGGAAGTGTTTTAATATTAAGCGATGCAGGTAATATAGAGTCAAACCTTAATAATCGTTTGCAAAAAATCAAAAACATGGTTAATGAATGATAGATTTAAATAACTTAAATATTAAAAATATGCAAATTAAAGAACTAGAAAATTTAGCTAGTAATTTGCGTGAAGTTATCATAGATACAGTGAGTAAAAATGGCGGACATTTAAGCTCAAATTTAGGTGTAGTTGAGCTTAGTATAGGAATGCATTATGTTTTTGATGTGCAAAAAGATCCTTTTATTTTTGATGTTTCACATCAATCTTATCCGCATAAGCTTTTAAGTGGTAAAATAAATAATTTTTATACTCTAAGACAATTTAATGGTTTAAGCGGTTATACAAAGCCTGATGAGGGAGATTATTTTGTAGCAGGACACTCAAGTACTTCTATATCTTTAGCGGTTGGAGCTTGTAAAGCTATAAGATTAAAAAAAGAAGATCGTTTGCCTGTTGTATTAATAGGCGATGGGGCATTAAGTGCGGGTATGGCATATGAAGCTTTAAACGAGCTTGGCGATAGAGAATATCCTTGTGTGATTATTTTAAATGATAATGAAATGAGTATTTCAAAGCCAATCGGAGCTATTTCAAAATATCTTTCTCAAGCAATGGCAACGCAGTTTTATCAAAAATTTAAAAAACGTATAGAAAATCTTTTAGAGTATTTTCCTCAAAGTGCTTCTTATATGGCAAAGCGTTTTGAAGAGGGTTTAAGGCTTATTACGCCCGGACTTTTATTTGAAGAATTAGGACTTGAATATATCGGGCCTATTGATGGACATAATTTAAATGAAGTTATTAACGCACTAAATCAAGCTAAGGCTATGAATAAGCCTTGCGTTGTGCATGCACAAACTATCAAAGGCAAAGGTTATACATTAGCTGAAGGTAAAAATGCTAAATGGCACGGAGTAGGTGCTTTTGATAGAAGTAGTGGAGAAAGCTTAAAAACAAATGTAAGTAAAAAAAGTGCGACAGAAATTTTTTCAAATACACTGTTGAAACTTGCTCAAAAATATGAAAATATAGTAGGTGTAACTGCTGCTATGCCAAGTGGAACTGGAATAGATAAGCTAATGGAAAAATATCCCGAGCGTTTTTGGGATGTAGCAATTGCAGAACAACATGCGGTTACTTCTATGGCGGCTATGGCAAAAGAAGGTTTTAAGCCTTTTATAGCAATTTATAGCACTTTTATGCAAAGAGCTTACGATCAAGTTATTCATGATTGCGCTATTATGAATTTAAATGTAGTTATAGCTATGGATAGAGCAGGAATTGTAGGAGAAGATGGAGAAACACACCAAGGTGTTTTTGATATTAGTTTTTTAAGTGCTATACCAAATATTACTTTAGCGGCCCCAAGAGATGAAGCTATGATGGAAAAAATTATAGAATATGCGTATTTTCATCAAGGTGTTTTTGCTTTTCGTTATCCTAGGGGTAATTTTTTATTAGATGATGATTTTAATCCATGTGAGATAAAACCTGCAAAAGCTCAAATTTTATCTAAAGCACAAAGCGATAAAGTATTTTTAGGTTTTGGTCAAGGTGTGGCTAAGGCAAAACTAGTTTTAGATAAACTTGGTTTAGATTATGCAAGCTTAATAGATTTGATTTTTGCAAAACCTTTAGATGAAGAGCTTTTAAAAGAATTAGCAAATAATACAAAAATTTGGTTTGTTTTTTCAGATAGTGCCAAGATAGGAGGAGTGGGAAGTTTAATTACAAATTTTTTACAAAAAGAAAATCTTTATCATATAAAACTAATAAGTTTTGAATTTGCAGACCAATTTATAACCCATGGTAAAACAAATGAGGTAGAAAAATTTTTAGAGCTTGATATTGATTCTTTATGCAAAAAGATCAAAAGTTATTAAAAGATAAAAAATATCCTTTAATATAATTATTTTTTTATAAAAAAAGCGTTATACTATATAAAAAATATCGGAGAATTAATAATGGAACTTATTCAAATGCTTAAAAATTGTGATTTAAAAGCTACTCCACAAAGACTTTGTATTTTAAAAATTTTAAAACGCCATGAACATCCTAATATTGAATCTTTATATGAAAGTATTAAGGAAGAATATCCTTCTATTTCTTTAGCTACAGTGTATAAAAATTTAAATACCTTAAAAGAACAAGGTTTAGTTGTAGAAATCAACACTCCAAATCAAAAAACTTGTTATGATATTTATGAATATCCTCATATTCATGTAATTTGTAGTAAATGTAATCATATAGAAGATGTATGCTATGAAGATAGTGGGATTAATAAATATCAAGAAGAACTTGAGAAAAAAATCGGTAATATTATTGATTACCTTGGTGTGTTTGCTTATGTGAATGGCTGTAAAGCTTGTAAAAAATAAAATGGTTTGTGAAGTTCAAAGACGCTTTTTACTTGAAAATGATGATTTTATAAAAATTATAAAAGAAGAAAAAATTGCTTATTCTAAGGATAAAATACGTGTTTTCTTTACGCGTATAAGTCCTTTTTGTGATGTTAAATATAAAAAAATCAATCAAGATTATTATCAATTTTCACTATATAAACTACACGATATTATAGATAAAAAAACTCATAAACTCTCTAAAAAAGAATTTAAACGCCAAAGTAAACATACTCTAGGGGATATCATTAAAAAAACTAGAATTAGTTTTGAGATTAATGGCATTTGGTTTTTTCTTTATAAATTTAAAAATAATTTGCAAGATTTAATTATTTTGAAAGTTATTTTTCCTACTTTTGAACAAGCAAAATGCTTCAACCTATCTCATTTTTTGCAAAACTATAAAGAAATTACAGATAATGAAAATTTTTATAGTAAAAATTTAGCATTATATGGAGATTTTTCTAAAATTTTTGATAGTGCAAAATGTATTAAAATTTTAGACAAGCAAGAAGATATTAGTTTATATTTCCCAAGTCAAATTCAAAGTTTTGAAGCGGGTAAAATTTTATTTTTTGTGCTTTTAAAAAGACTAAAAAATGATAGATTAAATTTTTTACAAAAATTAACTTTTGAAAGCTTAGAGCAATTTTTTATAAGCCTTAGGCAAATTTGTATTTTCTTTGAGTTTTTTAGCACTCTTTTTGAAAAAAGTATTCAAAATAAACTTCAAAATTATATTTTAAATTTGGAAAAACAAGTATGTAGTGATAAAAATTGTAAATTTGAATTAGAAAAATATATTTTTATTTTAAGTGATGAAAAAATCAATGATATTTTTCTTGATATGGATTTTATCTTAAAGAATGATTGTGATTTTTATCAAGGAGAAAAAAATCAAATTTTAAAGTCTTTAGTGGCTTTTAAGCTAAGAAAAGAATTAGTTTTTTTAAAGAAAAAAATTGTAAAATCTCAAAGAAATCTTGAAGAAGAAGTAGAAAAAATAAAATTTTTATTATGTTATTTTGCAACTATGTTTGAAGAAAAAAGTATTGAAAAACTAAAAAATTATTTTGAATCTAATCATTTAGAGCAAATTTCATATGATGCAAATATAATAAAACAAATTGAAAAAAGCATTAAAAAATTAAAAATATATAGTTAGGAAAAACATGCAAAAACAAGAAAAAATAGTCAAAATGTTTGATGATATAGCGCCAACTTATGATAAGGCTAATAGAATTTTAAGTTTTGGAAGTGATGTGAGTTGGAGAAAAAAAGCTTGTTTGGATGTTTTTAAATTTTCTAATAATAAACTTGATATTATCGATGTGGCTTGTGGCACGGGCGATATGATTATAGAATGGCAAAATCAAGCCTTAAGAGCAAATAAAAATATCATTAGCATAAAAGGGGTTGATCCAAGTGTGGGCATGCTTGAAGTGGCTAAGAAAAAAATCCCTGAAGCAACTTTTGTGCAAGCAAAAGCACAAGAACTTCCACTTGAAAATGAAAGTGCAGACATCATAAGTATAAGTTATGGCATACGCAATGTGGTGGATAGAAAAGAAGCTATAAAAGAATTTGCAAGAGTGTTAAAAAAGGATGGGATTTTACTTGTACTTGAATTTACCAAAAGAGAGCAGGGTGGTTTTGTAGCTGCTTGTAGAGATTTTTACTTAAAAAATATTTTGCCAAAAGTGGGTGGATTTATCAGTAAAAATTATAGTGCTTATGAGTATTTACCAAATTCTATAGAAGATTTTTTAAGCAAAGAAGAATTTATTAAAGAATTGAGTGAGCATTTTGAAATGTTAGAGTATAAAAGTTTTAGCTTTGGTGTTTGCTCTATGTTTATTGCAAGAAAAAAATGAAAGTTTCAGAACTTAATCTAAAAGCTAAAAGTTTATTAGAATTTCATCTTGATGATATAGAGCTTAGTGGAGAAATTTCTAAAATTACCATTCATAGTTCAGGACATTGGTATTTTGATTTAAAAGATGAAAAATCAAGCATAGCTTGTGTGATGTTTAAAGGCTTTAATCAATTTGTTCAAGCTAAACCAAAAGTTGGCGATATGCTTGATCTAAGAGGTTATGTGAGTTTGTATGAAGCAAGTGGTAGGTATCAATTTATTGCTAAAAGTATGCAAAAAACAAGCCTTGGGGATTTAGAAGCTAAATTTTTAGCCTTAAAAGAAAAGCTTGAAAAAGAAGGCTTGTTTGATACAAATGCTAAAAAAAGCATTGTTAAATTTCCTAAAAAAATAGGCATAATCACTTCTTTTACTTCAGCTGCCTTGCAAGATATGTTAAAGTTAATTTCACAAAAGGAATACAATCTTTGTAAAATAACTATTTTTAATGCTCTCACTCAAGGACAAAGTGCTCCAAATTCTTTGATAAATGCTTTAAAAAAAGCCAATAAGTATAATTTAGATGTGATTATTTTGGCAAGAGGTGGTGGAAGCAGAGAGGATTTGTTTTGTTTTAATGATGAAGAACTTGCAAGATGTATTTTTTCTTTAAAAACGCCTATCATTTCTGCTATTGGACATGAGATTGATTATGTTATTAGTGATTTTGTAGCAGATTTAAGAGCACCAACTCCAAGTGCAGCTATTGATATGATTTTTCCAAATAAACTAAGTTTGGAGCAAGGACTTGATGAGCTTGCTATGCGTTTTAAAAACCAAATGTTAAATCATCTTAAGTTTTATCAAAATAAAATCGATCATTTACAAAATTTAGCCAAAGCTAAATCTTTAGAAAATGCTTTTTTTCTTAGAAAACAAAAGCTTGATTTTTTACAAAGTCAACTAAAGAGCGTTTTAAATTTAAAATTATTAAACTATGAAAACAAACTTAATAATTTTGAAGAGCTTTTAACTCAGCATAAAAATTTTTTTGATAAAAGCAAAAATTTGATAAATTTACAAAAAGATGGCAAAAATATCTCTCTTGAAAAGCTAAAAAAAGGAGATATTATAAAACTTTGTTCAATAAATGAGAGTAAAGAAGCCCAAATACTATAAAAAGGAGACAAAATGAGAGTAATGAATTTTAGCGCAGGTCCTTCAAACCTGCCTGATGAGGTTTTAAAAGAAGCACAGGAGCATTTGTTTGATTATCATGGTAAAGGCTTTTCTATTATGGAAGTTTCTCATCGTGGAAAGGTTTTTGAAGAAGTGCATTTTGAAGCTATTAAAATGGCAAAAGAACTTTATGGTGTAAATGATGATTATGAAGTGCTGTTAATGCAAGGTGGAGCTAGCTTACAATTTGCTATGATACCTATGAATTTATATATGGGTGGCGTTTGTGAATTTGCTAATACGGGAGTTTGGACTAAAAAGGCTATTAAAGAGGCTGAAATTTTAGGAGTAAATACAAAAATAGTAGCAAGCACTCAAGAAAGTGAGTTTGATCATATCCCACAATTTGAATTTAGCGATAATGCAGATTATGCTTACATATGCTCTAATAATACCATTTATGGAACTCAGTATAAAAGCTATCCAAAGACTAAAAGTCCTTTGATAATTGATGCTTCTAGTGATTTTTTCTCCAAAAAGATAGATTTTTCTAATATTGCTATGCTTTTTGGTGGAGTGCAAAAAAATGCAGGAATTTCAGGACTTGCTTGTGCATTTGTGCGTAAAGATATGATAGAGCGTAGTAAAAACAAAAATATACCTAGTATGTTAAAATACAGTGTTTATGCTGAAAATAATTCTTTATTTAATACACCTGCAACCTTTGCTATATATATGTTTAATCTTGAAATGAAATGGCTTTTTAATCAAGGTGGCTTAGATAAAATCAATGAGCAAAACATACAAAAGGCTAAAATTTTATACGATGTGATTGATGAGAGTAATGGTTTTTATAAAGGTCATGCTAAAAAAGAGGATAGATCGCTAATGAATGTTAGTTTTAACATAGCTCATGATAAAAACTTAGAGCCAGTTTTTGTAAAAGAAGCTGAAGAAAATGGTATGATAGGTCTTAAAGGGCATAAAATTTTAGGCGGAATTCGTGCTAGTATTTATAATTCTATCAGTATTGAAAAGGTTCAAAAGTTAAGTGAATTTATGAAAGATTTTGCTAAAAAACATGTTTGATTAGATAAAAAGAGGATTTTTATGAATAATGACAAAATAAGTATCATTGGTGCTAAAGAGAATAACCTTAAAAATATCAACCTAGAAATTCCTAAAAATAAACTCATAGTTTTTACAGGACTTAGTGGAAGTGGTAAATCCACTTTAGCTTTTGGCACGCTTTATGCAGAAGGACAACGTCGTTATATTGAAAGTTTAAGTGCTTATGCAAGGCAGTTTTTAGATAAAGTAGGCAAGCCAAATGTTGATAAAATAGAAGGTTTAACTCCTGCTATTGCTATTGATCAAAAAACAACTTCTAAAAATCCTCGATCAACCGTTGGAACTATTACTGAAATTTATGATTATTTAAGACTTTTATATGCAAGGATTGGCTCACAGCATTGTCATCAATGTGGCCAAAAAATCTCATCTATGAGTGCAGCAGATATCGTAGGTGAAATTTTAAAGCTTCCAAAAGGGGCAAAAATCATCATTTATGCGCCATTGATTAAAGAAAAAAAGGGAACTTTTGCAGATCTTTTGGAAAATTTAGTCGCAAAAGGTTATGTTAGAGCACAAATTGATGGGGTTTTAACGCGTCTTGATGAGGATATTGAGCTTGCTAAAACCAAAAAACATACAATAAAACTTGTAATAGATAGGCTTGAAGTGCAAGATGATATGCTAGCAAGACTTGCAAGCGATATAGAAAAAGGTCTTAGTGAGAGCTTTGGTGAAGTGGAAATTGAAGTTTTGAATAATGAAGAATTAAACATAGCAAAACATTTTCATTATAGTGAGCATAATGCTTGTTTTGATTGTAAAATTTCTTTTCCTTTGCTTGAGCCTTTGAGTTTTTCTTTTAATTCTCCAAAAGGCGCTTGTCCAAGTTGTGATGGTCTTGGTATAAGATATACGCTAGATATGAAAAAGCTTATCAATGAAGAATTAAGCTTAGAAGCAGGAGCTATAAAGCTTTTATATGGGTTTAATAAAAGTTATTATTATAAGTTTTTAATGGCCTTTTGCGAGCAAAATGATATCAGGGTAAAAATTCCATATAATGAGTTAAGTGAAGAAGAAAAGCGTCTAGTGCTTTATGGTAATGCCAAAGAAATTAACTTTTTATGGAAAAGACATCGTTTAAATCGCAAATTTGAAGGTGCGGTTAAATATGCCTATGAAATGCTAAAAGATGAAAAAGATTTAAGCGAGTATATGAGCGAAAAAACTTGTAAAGATTGCAATGGTCATCGTTTAAGAGCTGAAAGTTTAGCTGTAAAAGTAGCTGAAAAAAATTTGGGTGAAATTTTAGATATGAGTATAGAAAATACCACTGCATTTTTTTCAAAAGAAGCTAATTTTGCGTATTTGAGTGAGCAAGAAAGATTGATAGCTAAACCTATTTTTAAAGAAATTAATGAAAGATTGTTTTTTCTTTATGATGTAGGACTTGGGTATTTATCTTTAGGGCGTGATGCAAGAACCATTAGCGGGGGTGAGGCTCAAAGAATTCGTATAGCATCTCAAATTGGTAGTGGTTTAAGTGGAGTGATGTATGTTTTAGACGAGCCTAGTATTGGTTTACATGAGCGAGATACAGCAAAACTCATTAAAACTTTAAGAAATCTTCAGCAAAAGGGTAATACTTTAATTGTAGTTGAGCATGATAAAATGACTATAGAAGAGGCAGATTTTATCGTAGATATTGGTCCAAATGCTGGTAAATTTGGCGGTGAGGTTGTATTTAGTGGAACTTATAAAGAATTGTTAAAAAGCAAAAGCCAAACCGCCCTTTATATGAGTGGCAAAAAGCAAATTGCTCATCAAAAAAATAGAGAACAAAAAGATTTTATTAGTTTAAAAGATGTGAGTATTAATAATATTCAAAATTTAAGTGTAGATTTTCCATTACGTAACCTTGTGGCAATTACAGGTGTTTCAGGAAGTGGTAAAAGCTCATTAATTTTACAAACTTTGCTTCCATTTGCAAAAGAAGAGCTTAACCGTGCTAAAAAAGTTAAAAAACTAAGCGGGGCTAAAATAGAAGGTTTAGAAAAACTTGATAAGGTGATTTATCTTGATCAAAGTCCTATAGGTCGTACCCCGCGTTCAAATCCTGCTACTTATACAGGCGCTATGGATGAAATTCGTAATCTTTTTGCAGCTACTAAAGAAGCTAAAATGCGAGGTTATAAAGCAGGACGTTTTTCTTTTAATGTTAAAGGTGGAAGATGTGAAAAGTGCAGTGGAGATGGTGAAATTAAAATCGAAATGCACTTTTTGCCTGATGTGATGGTAACTTGTGATGTTTGTAATGGTAAAAGATATAATGATGCAACTTTAGAGATTAAATATAAAGGTAAAAGCATAGCTGATGTTTTAAATATGAGTATTATTGAAGCAAGTGAGTTTTTTACTTCTGTGCCAAAGATAAAACAAAAGCTTGATACTTTGGTAAAAGTTGGGCTTGATTATCTTACCTTAGGACAAAATGCAACTACTTTAAGTGGCGGGGAGGCTCAGCGTATCAAACTAGCTAAAGAATTAAGCAGGAGTGATACAGGAAAAACTCTTTATATTTTAGATGAGCCTACAACAGGACTTCATTTTGAAGATGTTAATAAGCTTATTTTAGTTTTGCAACATTTAGTTGATCTTGGAAATAGCGTGTTTGTGATAGAGCATAATTTAGATGTGATTAAAAATGCTGATTATATCATCGACATGGGACCTGAAGGTGGAGTTAAAGGTGGTAAGGTTATAGCTAAAGGTAGCGTAGAAGAGCTTGCAAAAAATCATGAAAAAAGTGGTTCTTATACGGGGTATTATCTAAATTTAGAGCTAAAAACTAAGCATAATTAAAATTAATGCTTAGTTTTAAATAAATATATTCAACTTATAGAACAACAATGCAATTTTAAAGATATTTAAAATGAAAATTTTTAGAAATTATTGTAAGTAGAAATTAGATTATTTTGTGAGTGTTGTTTTTTAAAGTAAACAAGGAGTAAAAATGGCAAAAATTCAATCAGTAGAACCTAATATAACTGATTTGGTAAATAGTTGGCTAAAAAATTATAAATTAGATTATAAATTAGAACAAGAAAATTTAAATAAAGAAATAGATGATGCTTTAAGCGAGTATTTTTCAAAAAATGGTGGAAAAGGTGGAAATAGACCCGATATTAAATTGCTTTTAGAGGATAAAAATTTAAATAAATACCCTATTTTAATCGAGTGTAAAGGCTATAAAGATAAATTAGTAAAATTAAATAGTAATAATCAAGTTGATAATACAACATCAAAAAATGAACCAAACTATACAAATATAAAAAATTATGCAGTAAATGGAGCAATTCATTACGCAAATGCAATTTTACATTATACAAATTACACAGATATTATATCAATAGGAATTACAGGTTATAAAGATGAAAGTGGAAAGTTAAAATATCTAATAGGAGTATATTTAGTATCAAAAGATAATTTTGGAATCGGACAAGAGATTGGAAAATTTACAGATTTATCATTTTTAAAAAATGAAAATTTTACTGATTTTATAAAAAATGATGTAAAAAAACTTTCTTTATCTTTAGAAGAGCTAGAAAGAATTAAAGAGTTAAGAGAAAAAGAAATAGACGCTAGCTTAATAAAATTAAACAACGATATATATAAAAATGAACAAGGGCTTGGTGAAAATGATAGAGTTTATTTAGTAGCAGCTTCAATTATAGCAACACTTGGAATTGCTGGAAAAGTAGCTCCTTTGGAAAAAGCTGAGTTAAAATCTTTAAATGAAGAAGGTAATAGAGACGGGGATATTATCCTTAGAAAAATTGAAGCTTTTTTAAAGGAGAAAAAAATCCCTGAAAATAAAAGAAAAATAATAGAAAGAACTTTAGCAAATACACTTACAAATGAAAATATAAACAAAGTAAAAAACGGAGAAAGTCAGCTAAAAAGAGTATTTTCAAAAATTATAGATGATTTAGGAATTTACTATAAAATTGGACTTACAACGGATTTTACAGGAAAACTCTTTAATGAGATGTATTCTTGGCTTGGATTTTCGCAAGATAAATTAAACGATGTTGTTTTAACACCATCTTATGTTGCAATATTACTAGCAAAACTAGCAAGAGTTAATAAAAATTCATATGTTTGGGACTTTGCTACTGGTTCAGCTGGACTTTTGGTTGCAGCTATGAATGAGATGATAAATGATGCAAAAGAAAACATAAGCTCTCCAGATGAATTAAATCAAAAAATATTACATATTAAAGCAAAGCAACTTTTAGGACTAGAAGTTTTACCAAGTGTGTATATGTTAGCTATTTTAAATATGATTTTAATGGGAGATGGAAGCTCAAATATAATGAATGAAGATTCATTATATTATGATGGTAATTATGGATTTTTAGAAACAAAAACAAAATTTCCAGCAGATGCATTTATATTAAATCCTCCATATTCAGCTAAGGGTAATGGCATGATTTTTGTCAAAAAAGCTTTATCTATGATGGAAAAAGGTTATGCTGCGATTATAATTCAAGGTTCGGCAGGTTCGGGAAAAGCTACTGAGTATAATAAAGAAATTTTAAAAAACAATACGCTTTTAGCTAGTATAAAAATGCCAATAGATTTGTTTATAGGAAAATCAAGCGTTCAAACATATATTTATGTTTTTAGAGTAGGAGAAGCTCATCAAAAAGATGAAATAGTAAAATTTATTGATTTTTCACATGATGGTTATACAAGAACAAATAGAAAAAAAGCAAAAAATAATCTAAAAAATACTGATAAAGCCAAAGAAAGATATCAAGAATTAGTAGATTTAGTTCGTTTTGGAAAAAGTAAATTAAGTATTTTTAGTGAAAAAGAATATTATGAAGGTAAAATAGATCCTCAAAAAGGAGATGATTGGAATCAGTCAGCCCCAGTAGATACAACACCAACTTTAGAAGATTTTAAAAAAACTGTTTCGGATTATTTAGCTTGGGAGGTTTCAAATTTATTAAAAAATAATACAAAATTAGATGATGAATTGGGAAAGTAGATGCCCCACTCAATGAAAAATTAAAAAACGTTGAGTGGGGAGAATATAGAATAGGTGATTTATTTGAAAGCAGTAATGGAAATTTTGATATTCAAAAAAAACACATAAATGAAAAAGGAGATTATGTTGTTACAGCAGGATTAACAGATTATGGAATTTTAGGAAAAAGTGATATACCAGCTAATATTTTTGATGAAAATACAATAACAATAGATATGTTTGGAAATGCTTTTTTTAGAAGCTTTAAATACAAAATGGTTACTCATGCTAGAGTTTTCTCATTAAAACCAAAATTAAAAATAACAAAATATCAAGGAATTTTCTTATCGACAAGTTTTAATTTTTTAGATAAAAAATTTGGATATGAAAATATGTGTTCTTGGATAAAAATAAAAGACGAAGTAATTCAACTTCCAACAAAAAACAAAGAAATAGATTTTGAATTTATGGAAAAATTTATCGCTGAACTAGAAGCTAAACATATCGCTGAGCTAGAAGCCTATTTAGCTATTACAGGGCTAGAAAATTATGAACTTACAGAAAAAGAAAAATTTGCATTAAATAAGTTAAATGCTATTGAGTGGGGAGAGTATAAAATAGGTGATTTGTTTTTTATAAAATCCTCAAAAAAAATATTTCACGCAAACTATATAAAAATTTATGAGAAAAAAATTGAAAATAGTTATCCATATGTAGTTAGAAAAACACAGGATAATGGAATTAGAGGCTATATTAAAGAGAGTGAAAAGTATCTAAATGATGCAAATACCTTATCATTTGCGCAAGATACATTTAGCGTATTTTATCAGAAAATCCCGTTTTTTACAGGAAATAAGGTTAAAATTTTATATCCTAAAACAAAAAAATTCAATGAGAAAATAGCTGATTTTATTATATCTGTTTTTAATGTTAGATTATCACAAATGACTTGGGGGACAGGTTCAACTACAAAAACAATCAGTGAAATAGATTTTAAACTCCCAACAAAAAATAAAGAGATAGATTTTGAATTTATAGAAAATTTTATATCAGCTATTGAAAAGCTTGTAATAAAAGATGTAGTTAAATATGCAAAGAAAAATAAAGATATTATAAATCAAGTAATAAAAAATAGTCAAAAATAAAAAAATTTAGCATTTGATAGTAGATTTATATAGGATTTAATCCTATATAAATATTAAAAACTAACCATAAATTTCACCTTTTTTATACTCATAAATACTTTGCATATCTTTATCGCCTCTTCCTGAAAGATTTATAACTATCACACTTTTTTTCTTTAAAGTCGGACAAAGTTTTTCTAGATAAGCTAATGCATGTGAGCTTTCAATAGCGGGTATAATACCTTCTTCTTTACATAATAATTTTAAAGCATTAATACACTCATCATCACTAATAGCATGATAACTTGCTCTTTTACTTTCTTGTAAATATGCGTGCAAAGGACCTATGCCAGGGTAATCAAGTCCAGCAGAGATGCTAAAAGTATGGGCAATGTTTCCTTTATCATCTTGTAAAACCTTAGTTTTCATACCATGGATAATACCTTCTTTACCTTTAGTAAGTGTGGCTGCATGATAAGGTGTATCTTTTCCTAAACCTGCCGCCTCAACGCCTATGAGTTTAACTTTTTCATCTTTTAAAAATGCATGAAAAATTCCAGCAGCATTGCTACCACCTCCAGCTGCTGCTATGATGTAATCAACTTTTTTATTTAATTTTCTAAGTTGCATTTTACATTCTTTACCTATAATACTTTGAAAATGCGTAACAATTTGCGGATAAGGATAAGGTCCTACTGCACTTCCTACTACATAAAATACTTCTTTGGTATTTTTAACCCAAAAATTTAAAGCCTCATCTACTGCATCGCTTAAAGTTTTACTTCCACTTTCTACCGCATGAACTTTTGCTCCTAAAAGCTCCATTTTATAGACATTTAAGGCTTGTCTTTTTACATCAATAGCTCCCATAAATATCTCACATTCAAGTCCCAAAAGTGCTGCTGCAGTAGCTGTTGCAAGCCCGTGTTGTCCTGCTCCGGTTTCTGCAATAATTTTTTTCTTATTCATTTTCTTTGCCATTAAGGCTTGAGCTATGGCATTGTTGATCTTATGAGCTCCTGTGTGAGTTAAGTCTTCTCTTTTTAAATAAATTTCATGATTATAAAGCTTGCTTAAATTTTTAGCATGGTATAAAGGCGTAGGTCTTCCCACATAATTAGCTAAGAGTTCTTTTAATTCTGTGTTAAAATCTTTATCTTTTTTGAGTTTTAAAAAAGCTTTTTCTACTTCATCTAATGCTATTTTTACTTCATTTGGCACAAATTGCCCACCAAATTTTCCATAATATTTTTTCATAGTATTTCCTTGGAATGATTAATAATTTAAAATCAAAAATGATCAACTAAAACTAAAAATGTAAAATAAAAAATGATTGAAAATGTAGTAGTAGGCTTAACGCCAAGAAAAAGAAGCTTTGTTAAATGAGTATTCTAAATTTAGTTTAGAAAATTTTTTCCTTTCCATAGTTTTTCCTTTTAAAAAATTGCCAAATGACTTTACATTCTAAGATAATTATTATTAAAAATTCTTTAAAATGATAGTTTGGAAAATAAATACTAAGAAAATTTGTAATGTTTGATTTTTTATATAATGATATAAGCTATATAGGACTTTTTATAGTATGTTTTCTCTCTAGCACGCTTTTGCCTATGGCAAGTGAGGCTTTTGTGCTTGCTTTTGTAAAATTAGATTTTAATGCTTGTATGGTTTTATTTGTAGCAAGTTTGGGAAATACTTTGGGTAGTTTAAGTACTTATGTGTTAGCTTATTTTGGAGAGAGTCAAATTTTAGAAAAATATTTTAAAGGCTCTTTGTAT
Organism: Campylobacter sp. 1569; assembly: GCF_024723675.1. NCBI lineage: Bacteria > Pseudomonadati > Campylobacterota > Epsilonproteobacteria > Campylobacterales > Campylobacteraceae > Campylobacter > Campylobacter sp. 1569. The sequence goes on along the minus strand of NZ_JANQDB010000005.1, from coordinate 12,040 downwards.
AAATTAGAAAAAATCAATGCAAACTTTAAAAAATTTGGTTCTTTGTATGCTTTTTTTACTTTTTTGCCCATAGTGGGAGATCTTTTTGCACTAGGGCTTGGATTTGCTAAGTATTCTTTTTTAAAAGCAAGTATTTTTATAGCCTTGGGTAAATTAAGTCGTTATGCTTTTGTAATTTTCATAGCAAATTCCATTTAAAAGTCTTGATTTTAAAAGTTTTAAAAGTCTAGCATTATCAATATCTTTTAAAACTTTTATAGTGTTTTTTAATTCATGATTTTTCATAGGCATTTTAGCATCTTTAAAACACCTTATTGTGCTTCCTCTAGCAAAAGTACTATCACAAATGACATCTACTAAATACTCATCAAAATTTGCTAAATTTGGATCAAGCATATAAGCAATAGTTAATGCATCATGTATCCATGTGCCATTTGTGCCTCTTGTTTTGCTTGCATAATCAATCCAAATTCTTAAAGTCTGTACTAAAAAATCACAAAGTGGATTTTGATTTTCTAAAGCATTTAAATCTTCATGAGTGAGCATAGTTTGCATTGTTGCATTATAAGGAACAAGTGTGATTTTGGCTCTTGAGTTTAAAACTATGCTAGCAGCTTCAGGATCAAAGCCAAAATTTGTATCTTTGATATGATAAGGCATATCAAAACTTCCACCCATGATAAAAATTTCTTTTACATTTTTATCAAAATCTTTAAAAAGTTTCATCGCTATGGCTATATTTGTTAAAGGTCCTATAGCGCAAATTGAAATTTCATCTGGATTTTGCATAACAAGCTCACCCATTTTCATACAAGCATTTGGACTTATGTTTTCTAAGATTTTTATAGGTTTTATATGATCCCAAAGATGAGTAAGCTTAAACTCTTCTACGCTTTTATCTAGTCTTTGTCTCCAAAAATGACTATCTTCACATAAAGCTTCATGAGCACCTAAATACAAAGGTATGTCTAGATTAAGCTTATTTAATAAATCTTTAGCAACACTATAAGCGGTTAAAGCTTGTACATTGCCACTTAAGGTGCTAATCATTTCAAGTTTGATTTCTTTGGAGGCTAAAATAAGTCCAAGGGCTAAACCATCATCGGTATTAGCCCCTGCTATACCATTGCCTATATCGGTATCTAAAATAAGGCGTATCATATCGCATCTTCTATTAAATTTAAATCCCTGCCTCTAGTTTCTGGTGCAAAGAAGGTTGTGATAAAACCAATTCCTGCGGTGATAACAAAATATAAAGCTATTGGCCACCAAGCACCATAATAAGCAAGTAAAGCTGAAGCTATCATAGGAGCGGTTCCTCCTGAAAGTATAGAGCCAAATTCTTTTGCTAGTGCCATTTTAGTATAGCGATTTTTTGCTCCAAAAAGTTCTACACCCCACGCAGCTTGCACACCAAAAATTCCTAAAGATGCCAAAGACATACCTACGATGATGGTTAAAATCACGATAATTTCATTTTTACTATCAAGTAGCATAAAAGCAGGGAAGGCATAAAGCATTAAAAGTAAGCAAAAGGTTCTATAAGTAATACGCCTTCCAAATTTATCACTCAAATACCCTGCTAAAGGTATAACTAAAAATCCCACCAAAGAAGCGATGACAACAGCAGTTGTAGCCACTGATTTATCAAGAAGTAAAATTTTAGTTACATAGCCTACTATAAAGCCTTGTGCAAGATAAGATGGTCCATTTTCTCCTATTCTTATACCCACCATAGTCCAAAATGCACGACTTTTTTGCCAAAAAGTTCTTTCATCTTTTTTCATATGTGCTTCATTTTCATGACGAATTTTTAGCATTAATTCTTTTTGTTTTTCAAAAACAGGAGTTTCTTTTACATTTAAACGCATATAAACAGCAAAAAGTGCTATAAAGATACTTCCTATAAAAGGAATTCTCCATCCCCATTCTTTAAAACTAGCATCATCCATACTTGTAACTAAAAGCCATACAAAAGCTGCAAGTAAGGTTCCACTATTTGATCCAAGAGCGATGATAGAAGAGATTAAGCCTCTATGTTTGCTAGGAGCGTATTCTCCAAGCATGACAGTTCCACCTGAAAGCTCAGCACCTGCACCAAAGCCTTGCATAAAGCGCAAAATAACCAAACATATAGGAGCCCAAATTCCAATTACTGCATAACTTGGTATAAAACCAATTAAAGTAGTTGAAATACCCATTAATGCAATAGTACTCATTAATACATTTTTTCTTCCGTATTTATCTCCTAAATATCCAAAAAATAAAGCTCCAATAGGTCTAGCAATAAAACCTATACCATAAGTAACAAAACTAAGCAATAATGCTATAATAGGAGTTTGTTCAGGAAAGAAAACTTCTGAAAAAACAGTAGCTGCAGCTAAGCCATAAAGTGCAAAATCTGCATATTCCATGGCAGTTCCTAGCCAACATGAAAACACAGCTTTTTTAAAAGCTTTTTTTCCTTGTGGAGTTTGAAAATTTTCATCCGCGATTGATTTTGTTTGCAAGATTAAACCTTTATTTGAAATTTCAAAATGATAATTTTATCTAAAATGCTTAAAATGGAAATTTAATGCTTTTTACCGACTTTTAAATAATTTTGGGCGATAATTATTATTATTTTTTAAATATAGGAAAAAAATGAAAACTTTAACCATAATTGATACTTTTGGCTTTTTCTTTAGACTTTTTTATGCTTTAAAGGGTTTGAAAAATTCAAAAGGCGAACCTAGTAATATGATTAGCGGTTTTGCTAATTTTATTTATAGTTTGAAAAATGAACATCCTAGTGATATGATTATTTTTGCTCTTGATAGCAAAGGAAAAACTTTTAGAAGTGAAATTGATCCAAATTATAAAATCAACCGCACTCCACCTCCACCTGATTTATTAGCTCAAATTCCAATTTGCATTCAAATGATAGAAAAAATGGGTTTTTCAAGCTTTTCTTGTGAAGGGTATGAGGCTGATGATATCATCGCATCCTTAGTTAAAGAGTGTGAAAATAAGGATATTTTTATAAGAATTATTACTCAAGATAAAGATTTGTATCAACTTATAAAAGATAATAAAGTTAGTATTTATAGCCCTATTTCAAAAAATGATTATAATGAAGCAGGATGTTTGGAAAAATATGGGGTAAAACCTAGTCAAATAAGAGATTTTTTAGCTCTATGTGGAGATAGCTCAGATAATATCCCAGGGGTAAAAGGAATTGGTGCTAAGGGTGCTAAAAATTTACTTGATGAGTTTGAAAGTATTGAGGGAATTTATGAAAACTTAACACTAGTGCGTAATGAAAGAAACCGTAATTTATTGCTTGAAGGCAAAGAAAATGCTTTTTTGAGTAAAAAACTTGCTTCTTTGTACGAAGATTTAGATGTGAAAAATATGCTTTTAAATTGTGAGTATCCAAAAGATGAACCTTTGCTTAAGATTATGGATATTTTAGAGTATTATGAATTAAATGCTTTATTAAAAAAACTACGTACTAATCCTACTAATAAAGATAAAAATTTAGGATTTAATGCAAGATTAATTTTAGATGAGAAAGAATTATTTGAAATTTTAGAAAAAATTGATGATCAAAGTATTGTTGCTTTTGACACTGAAACTACGGGCTTAGATACTAAAGAAGCAAAGATAGTAGGGTTTAGCTTTTGTTTTCATGAAAGTGAAGCCTTTTATGTGCCACTTGCGCATGATTATTTGGGAGTTTGTAAGCAAATTTCTATGCAAGTAGCTAAAAAGGGTATAGAAAAAATCTATCAAAGCATGGTTATAGGTCATAATCTTAAATATGATTTTGAAATCATAAAAAATAATTTTAATTTACTTCCTCCAAAAAATTATGCTGATACTATGATACTTGCATGGCTTAAAGAGCCAAGTTTGCGTGTAAATATGGATGATTTAGCAAAAAGATTGTTTAATTATGAGACTTTACATTTTGAAGATTTGGTAAAAAAAGGAGAAAGCTTTGCAGGAGTGGATGTAGAAAAAGCTTGTAAATATGCAGCTGAGGATGCTTATATCACTTTAAGATTTTATCTGTATTTTTTAAAAAATTTAGAAAAGCCTTTGCTTGAACTTGCACAAAAAAATGAGTTTGAATTTATCAAAGTGCTAATTATGATGGAAAATAATGGCATTAAACTTGATACTCAAAAACTTGAAAGCCTAATGCAAAGTTTTAATCAAGATATTAAAATATTAAGTGAAAAAATATATGATTTAGCGGGTGAAAAATTTAATATTAACTCTCCAAAACAAGTAGGGGATATTTTATTTGAAAAACTAAAACTACCAAGTGGTAAAAAAAGTAAAACAGGTTATTCTACCGATGAAAAGGTTTTGAATGCTATTTTAGATAACCATCTGATTGTGAAAGAAATTTTAGCTTATAGAGAGCTTGCAAAATTAGTTTCTACTTATTGTGAACCTTTGTTAAAATTAGCTAAAAAAGATGAAAACTCAAGAATTTATTCAAGCTTTTTACAAACAGGAACTGCAACTGGACGCCTTTCATCAAAAGACCCAAATTTGCAAAATATCCCTGCGCATGGTCAATATGCTAAAGATTATAAATCTTGTTTTGTAACAAAAGAAGGATTTAGCTTTATCTCGCTTGATTATTCACAAATTGAGCTTAGAATGCTAGCGCATTTTAGTGAAGATGAGAAATTACTAGAAGCGTTTTCAAATGATGAGGATATTCATGCAAAAACTGCTATTATGATTTTTGGCTATAGTGATTATGAGACAAGAAGTATTGCTAAAAGTATAAATTTTGGTCTTATTTATGGCATGGGTTATAAGACTTTGAGTCAAAATTTAAAAATAGAAGCAAAGTTAGCTAAAGAATATATTGAAAAATATTTTGAGAATTTTACTAGCATTAAAACTTATTTTGAAAAGGTAAAAAATGAAGCTAAGCAAAATGGTTTTATAAAGACTTTGCTAGGTCGTAAGCGTTATTTTGATTTTGAAAATGCAAAGCCTATGCATGTGGCAATGTATGAAAGAGAGAGTATTAACTCTACACTTCAAGGCTCTGCTGCCGATATAATAAAACTTGCAATGATAGAAATTGCAAAAGATTTAGATGAAAATAAACGCTTGATTTTACAAATTCATGATGAGCTTATTTTTGAAGTAAAAGATGAACTTTGTGAGGAATTTGCAAAAAATGCTAGTGATATTATGGAAAATATTGTAAAATTAAAAGTTAAATTAAAAACTTCATCAAGTATTGCCAAAAATTGGGGCGCATTAAAATAAGGAGAATAACTAATGGATCTTTCAACCATACTTGGGATGGTATTAGCTGTTGTTAGTATTTCTGTAGGGGATATTTTAGAGGGTGGTAACCCTTTGCATGTTTTACACTTAAGTTCGTTTTTGATCGTGGTTCCAACTGCGGCATTTTGTGCGATGACAGCAACGCATAAAAAATTTGTTAAAGCAGCTTATAAAGAATTAAAACTTGCCTTTAAAGGTGCAGGGGTAAATTTAAGTCAGAGAATAGCTGAACTTGTAGAATACTCTATCATAGCAAGAAGAGACGGACTTTTGGCTTTAGAATCAAAAACTAATGAAATAGATAATGAGTTTTTAAAAGAAACCATGATGATGATGGTTGATGGCAAGAGTGTAGAAGAAATTAAAGAAAGCATGGAAATCCAAATAGAAGAAATGGAAGAATACTATAAAGAAACGGCAGAATACTGGATCCGTTTTGGCGAGACTTGTCCTACTATGGGACTTGTTGGTGCGGTTATGGGACTTATGCTTGCTTTACAACTTTTAGATGATCCTCAAGCTATGGCGGCAGGTATTGCAGGGGCATTTACTGCAACAGTAACGGGGATTTTTGGTGCTTATGCTTTATTTGGACCTTGGGGTCATAAAATCAAAGCTAATGCTCATGAGCTCATTAAAGAAAGGATAGTGATCTCGCATGCTATTGTAAGCATTGCAGAAGGAGCTAACCCTAGAGATTTAGAGGCTAAATTGTTTAATTATCTTGGACAAGGTGAGCCTAGAATTTCTCAGTTTGATAAGTAAGAGTTAAAAATGGGAAAAAAACATAAATGTCCAGAATGTCCAGCTGGTGAGAGATGGGCTGTGCCTTATGCAGACTTTTTAAGTTTGCTTTTGGCACTTTTTATTGCTCTTTGGGCAATTTCTGAAAGTAATCCTGCAAAAACTGAGGCTTTAAAAACTGAATTTGTTAAAATTTTTGAATTTACTGCTTCTAGTCCCTTAGAAAAAGAAAGTGAAGTGCATAATAAATACAGTGCACCATCTAATGCAAATGTTGAAGAACTTGAAAAGCTTAAAAAATTAAGTATCACTCAGCAAGAGAATATAGAAAAACTAAAAGCAGCATTAGATCAAAGAGAAAATAACGTTGTGTTGAATCTACCTGCAAGAGTTGAATTTACTAGAGGTAGTACTCAAATTGATTCAACTGATGTGCAAGATTTTTTAAAGCGTATTAGTGAAGTATTAAAGAGAATGCCAACTCAAGCTCAAATAGAAATCAGAGGTTATACTGATGCAAGCGATAAGGACCCAAAAAGAAATTTTGATTTAGCTAGTAAAAGAGCTCAAGTGGTGGCTGATTATCTTGTTAGTAGTGGTATAAATTCTTCTCAATTGGTGGTTGTAAGTTACGGAGATAATTATCCATTAACTCAAAATAAAGAAGATGAGATGAACAATAGAGTTGAATTTTATATCCGTGTAGATTCTTCTGATAACACTATAAAACAGTCTGTTTTGGATAGAATTATAGGGGGGGGGTTAAATAATAAATGAATTTATTATTCCCCACCAAAATAAAGTAGCGCTGAACCCCAAGTAAATCCACCGCCAAAAGCATCAAGTAGTATTAACGAACCTTGTTTTAAACGACCTTCTTCATATGCATCATTTATAGCCATAGGTATTGAAGCAGCTGATGTATTGCCATATTTTTGTACTGTAACTACACATTGTTCATCTTTGAGATTTAATTTTTCTTGCACAGCTTTAATAATTCTTAAATTAGCTTGATGGGGTATAAAAAGATCAATTTCTTCGCTTTTTATATTGTTTTTTGCAAGAATTTCAATAACATCATTACTTAAGGTATTAACTGCAATTTTAAATACTTCGTTACCTTTCATTTGTAACGAAAGTGGAGTACAAATGTTACTTTGTTGAGATCTTTGAGTCATTAATAAACTTCCAAATTCTCCATCACTTGCAGTATGAGTGTCTATGATTGGAAAGTTGTCATCTAATGATACAACTCCAGCTCCAGCTCCATCACCAAATAAAACACATGTGCTTCTATCAGTATAATCTATAATAGAACTAATTTTTTCAGCTCCTATGATTAATATATTTTTTTTAGCACCACTTTCAACCATAGATTTTGCAAGCTCTAAGAGATAAATAAACCCAGAGCATGCCGCAGAAATATCAAAAGCGGTGACATTTTTTAAACCAAGATTGTGAGCAATTTTACATGCAGTTGATGGCATGGTAAAATAATCAGGACTTAAAGTAGCCACTATAATCGCATCTATATCTTGAGGATTTAAATTAGCTCTTTGTATAGCCTTAATAGCTGCTTTAGTGCCAAGATCACTTGTGTTTTCATCATCATTTGCTATACGTCTTTGCTCTATACCTGTTCTTCTTAATATCCATTCATCACTAGTTTGAACCATGGTTTCTAGATCATGATTACTAAGTATTTTTTTGGGAATATAAGAAGCTATACTTTTTAAAGAAGCTTTAGTTGATTTCATAATTTGTAAGTTCTTTTTCTATAGTTTGGTTTATATTTGACTGTGTGAAATTTAATGCTTGAAAAATAGCATTTTTGATAGCTTTTGGACCACTTTTACCATGACTTATAATAACACATTCTTTTACGCCTAAAAGTGGGGCTCCGCCGTATTCTTCATAGTCAATATGAGTTTTTAATTCATTAAAAGCCGGTTTTGCTAAAAAATAACCAAGTTTTGCTAAAAAAGATTTTTGAATTTCTTGTTTTAAAAGTTTTGTAATAACACTTGCCACACCCTCTCCGGTTTTAAGCAAGATATTTCCATTAAATCCATCACATACTAATACATCTATAGTGCCATTAAAGATATCTCTACCTTCAGCATTTCCTACAAAATTTGGAAGTTGTTTTAAAAGTTGATGAGTTTCTTTGGTAAGCTCATTTCCTTTGCACTCTTCTTCACCATTTGAAAGCAATGCAACTCTAGGTTTAGCAATTTTTAAAATTTCCTTTGCATAAGCTTCACCCATAATAGCAAATTGAAACAAATGTTCACTTTTGCAATCAACATTTGCTCCAACATCTAATACAAGTGTTCTTGAATGGATATTTGGCATTAAGGTGGCAATTGCAGGTCTAGCAATATTTGCTAATCTTCCAAGCCTTAAAGTAGCTAAACTCATTGTAGCTCCACTATGTCCAGCAGAAACAACAGCTTTTGCTTTTTGATTTTTTACTAAATCTATAGCCTTATAAATAGTACTATCTTTTCTTTTTAGTGCATCTGTGGAATTTTCTTCCATAGCAAATACATCAAAAGCTTCTTCGTATTCTATGTATGGATTTAATTCTTGAGGGATTAGGGTTTTAAGCTTTTGAGGATTCCCTACTAAGATAGCTTTAAATTCACGCTCTTTTAAAGCCTGAATTACGCCTTCTATAATAGGCTTTTCCCCAAAATCACCTCCCATTGCATCAATAGCAATGCTTGTCATCGTTGTTAATATTCCTTAGTTACTGGATTTACACGGTGAGGCATTTTATAGCTACCATCTTTGTCTTTTATAGGCATAGGTAGGGTAACTTTATAATGAGTTCTACGTTTTGCTGCACGAGTTTTGCTCACTCTTCTCTTAGGTACTGCCATTTTTTACTCCTTTGTTAATTTGAACATTTATTGCAATAAAAATAATCACTTAAGTATGATTGTAATTCACTTGTAGCAAGTTCTATTAAATCAATATGTGAGTCAAAAAACTCCATAGTATCACTTAAAGTATTATCTTCATCTTTAAAAATTCCATCGCTTGCAAAAAGCTCTATATTTTGGTTAATTTCAAGCTCCATCTCATCACCACAACGATCGCAATTTCTATAAGCAAAGCCTTTGAAATTAGCTTTGATTTTAGCTAATTTTGGATTAACTTTTGTTATGGTTCCTTCAAAAACTATATTATCAAGATCTAGTTTAAAAGGATAAGCTATAGAGCTAAGTTTTGCAAAAGCGATTTTCATTATAAAATTTCAGTTTTTGAAAAGAAAAATTCTATTTCAATTTTTGCATTTTCTAAGCTATCACTTCCATGAACCGCATTTGCATCAATACTATCTGCAAAATCTGCTCTAATAGTACCAGGAGCCGCTTCTTTTGGATTTGTAGCACCCATCAATTCTCTGTTTTTTAATACAGCATTTTCGCCTTCTAAAACAGAAACTACAACCGGACCACTGATCATAAATTCAACTAAATCTTTAAAAAAAGGTCTTTCTTTGTGTACAGCATAAAAATCTTGAGCTTCTTTTTCAGAAAGCTGTATTTTTTTTGTCGCTGCTATTCTTAGACCATTACTTTCAAAGCGTGTTAAAATTTGACCAATAACACCTTTTTTTACTGCATCAGGTTTAATAATAGAAAGTGTTTTTTCCAAAATTGTCCCCTTAATTTAAAATAAGTTTTATATTTATAAAAGAGTTAATTATACCAAAAAATGTTTTAAAATTATATAAAAATTTAGAGTTCATAGAAGAGTTTGTAAGTAGCTTGAAAACAAGATACTTACATTGAAAATTTATTATGCAAATACCGGAGTTGAACCATCTCTTAAATTACTTCCGATGTTATCACGGCTTGGTTGTCCACTAACTACATCACTCCATACAATACAGCCATCAGTTGGACAAGCGCTTGCACAAGCTGGTTGGTCATTGTGTCCTACACACTCAACACATTTATCAGCATAAACATAATATCTATCTTCACCCTCAGGGTTATTTGCATCATCTACGATTGCACTTACTGGACATTCATCTATACAAGAACCACATGCTATACAAATATCAGTAATTTTAACTGCCATTTTTTACTCCTTAATATTAAATATTAAATGCAAGATTATCAAAATTGTCTTAATTTTATTCTTAAAACCTTTTAATTTTGATAATAAAATTAATTTACATACAAATTTACACAATTAATAAATTTTTAAATTTACAAATGATACTATTTTGTTACAAATAAAATTTATTAATTAGGAGATAAAATTATGGTAGTAACTAAAAAAGCTATTGATTTTACAGCACCTGCTGTATTAGGAAATAACCAAATAGTTGAAGATTTTAATCTTTATAAAAATATAGGACCAAAAGGCGCAGTAGTATTTTTCTATCCAAAAGACTTTACTTTTGTTTGTCCATCTGAAATCATTGCTTTTGATAAAAGATATCAAGATTTTAAAGATAGAGGTATTGAAGTAATCGGCGTATCTTGCGATAATGAATTTTCTCATTTTGCATGGAAAAATACGCCAGTAAATCAAGGTGGTATAGGTCAAGTTAAATTCCCTTTAGTAGCTGATTTAACAAAACAAATTGCTAGAAATTTTGATGTTTTATTTGAAGAAGCAGTTGCTTTAAGAGGTTCTTTCTTGCTTGATGCTGATGGAACAATCCGCCATGCAGTAGTTAATGATTTACCACTTGGAAGAAACATTGATGAAATGATTAGAATGGTTGATACTATGTTATTTACTAATGAACATGGTGAAGTTTGCCCAGCTGGTTGGAATAAAGGTGATGAAGGTATGAAAGCTGATCCTAAAGGTGTTGCTGATTATCTAAGCAAAAACGAAGGTAAACTATAACTAAAAGCCTGCTATATGTAGGCTTTATAATCTTTTTTTTATTCCTCTATAACTTGTATATTTTAAAAATATTTTTTCTATATTTTTTGTTATTTAAATTACATTTTTTATCAATTTTAAATCAAATAATACAATTTTAATCTTATTTGTCAATACAACATTCAATACAAGGAGTAAAAATGTTTCAAAGTATTACAGGTAGATTAACTTTGGTGATCGCTATTGTGAGTATTATAGTACTTGCGGTGGTTAATGGTATGAGTTATTACAACTCTAAAGAGGATACTTATACTTATCTTGAAGAGATTCAAAGAAAAACCATGTTAGATACAGCAGAAGTTTTTGCTATATATTCACATACAAAAAGAGATGCAATTGCTATTTTGGCTGAAGAAATTGTAAAGCAAAATTTTTCTGACGATGAAAGCATTTACAATTTTTTAGAAGCTTTTAAGAAAGCGAATAATTTTGATATTATTTATTTTGCTCTAGACGAAACAGGAAAACACTATAAATCTGATCATACCTATTTGGATAAATCTAAAGGATTTGATGTAAAAACTAGAGCATGGTATATTAAAGCTAAAGAAGAAAAGAAATTAATCGTATCAGATCCATATTCTAGTTTTGCTGATGGAAAAATGAAAATTGCATATGCAGTACCTGTATTTAAAAATAAACAGTTTATAGGTGTTGTTGGAGGAGATTATGATTTAGAAAGATTTTCAAAAGATGTACTTTCAGTTGGAAAAAGTTCTCAAGCATATACAGCTATATATGATATCGAGGGAAATGTTTTCTTTCACCCCGAAATTGAGAAAATAGGTAAAAAAGATAAATTCAGTGAAAATATTTCAGCTTATATGAAAACAAATCCTGAATTTTTAAATCCACAAAATGAAAGCGAAATTGCATATATTCCAAATGAAGATGGAAGTATAGAGGCTGTAATGTGTACAAATTCTTTTAATTTGAAATATAAAGTATGTACAGTCACAAAAGAAAGAGTGTACTCAGAAAAAGTAAATAAAGATTTAGTCAAACAAGTTGTTGTAACTTTAATAGCAATAGTTGTGGCTTTGCTATTAATTAAAATAGTTATTAGCAGGTTTTT